>DATHUU010000093.1:0-6048 GCA_035461925.1 Ilumatobacter sp. | reverse complement strand
CCGGTCGGATCGTCGATGGCGTACTCGATGACGAAGGCCGCGCTCAACCAGTTGACGTTGCTGCTCGCCAAGTCGTACGGGCCGATCCGGGTGAACGCCGTGGCACCTGGGCTGGTCGCGACACCGTGGACGAGCACGTGGGAGGCCCAGCACGCCCACGTCGCGGCCACCGCGCCGATCCCGCGCGCGGCCACACCGCAAGACTGCTCCGAAGCCGTGCTCGGGCTGCTCCGGAATCGGTACGTGTCCGGTGAGATCATGGTGGTCGACGGCGGGCTCACCCAGCTGATCTGACGCTCCTGTTCCGACGCGGCCGGCGTGACGACGAACGGTCCCGTCGAGGCTCGTGTCGACCTGCCGGATGCTCTACTGTGAGGCCGGCTCGAAGGAGGGGACCCGATCCATGGCCAAGAACCAGTATCACGACTACCTGAGACAGGTGCCGCTGTTCGCCGATCTCGACAAGAGCGAGCTCGACCACGTCTCACAGGCTGCGACCGACCTCGAGCTCCCGCCCGGCAACGTTCTCATGCGTGAGGGTTCGATGGCGAACGAGATGGTCGTGGTCGTCGAGGGCACGCTCGAGGTGACTCGCGAGGGCGAGCACATCGCCGACATCGGCCCCGGCGGGTTCGCCGGGGAGATGGCGTTGCTGACGCACTCCCGCCGACATGCGACGGTGACGACGAAGACGGCGTGCTCCGTGCTGCACATCGACGGCCGCGCCTTCTCGGCGTTGTTCGAGGACGTCCCCGAGCTCGCCGTCAAGATGCTCCCGATCGTCGCGAGCAGGGTCAGCGCCATCAGCGTCCAGCACTCCGACTGACCGGCCGACCGACCGGGCCGTCGGGCCGGGTCGGTCAGTCCGCTCGTCCGTCTACACCAGCTCAGGGCGGTCGACGCGGCCGTCCACGTGGCGGGCGAAGCGATCGCCGTCGAGGCCGTGCACCGGGTCGTCGCGGTCCCAGGGCCAGCCGCCGAAGCGGGTGCGCTGGTAGTCCTCGAACGCCTGCTGGATCTCGGCGCGGGTGTTCATCACGAACGGTCCGTACTGGGCGACCGGCTCGCCGAGGGGGCGCCCCTGGAGCATCAGGATCTCGACCGGCCCCGACACCGATGGCGCCACCGCGAGCTCGACGGCGGCGGTCGGGTCGACGACCACACCGGTTCGCCCGCCGACCGGCCGACCGGCGACCGAGAGACCTTCGCCCTCGAACACGTACAGCGTGCGCACGGTCTCGTCCGTCGCGGCAGGAGGCAGCGTCCACGTCATCGCGGGGTCGATCACGAGGTGCCAGATCGCGACATCGGCCTCGACCCGGCTCGCCCACGACGCCGGGGGCGGCGGCGGCACCGACCCACCGAGCGTGCCGGCGATCACGGTCACCTCGACGGTGCGACCGTCGTCCCCGCTGACGACGTGCCTCGGGATGTCGCGGTCCCAGAACATCGAGAAGTGTGGATCGACCATCTTGTCGCTCGCCGGGAGGTTCACCCAGATCTGGAACAGCTCGAGCGTGTTCGGGCCGTCCCGGTCGAGGAGCGGGAACATCTCGGCGTGCACGATGCCCGACCCGGCGGTCATCCACTGCACGTCGCCACGGCCGTATCTCGCGGCGGCGCCGAGCGAATCGGCGTGGTCGACGAGCCCCTGCCGGACGTAGGTGACCGTCTCGAACCCGCGGTGCGGGTGGGCCGGGAACCCGGGGACGACCTGGCCGTGGTACATGCGCCAGCCGTCGACGCCCTCGAAGTCCTGCCCGAGCTGGCGTCCGGCGAGGGACGCAGCGGGGCCCTGCTCGGCGTTGGCTGCCGGGTAGCGGTCGAGGTGGTGCACGCAGAAGAGGAACGGGTCGACCGTCGGCCACTGGAACCCGAGGTCGACGGTCTGCAGGACGGGCGACTCGCTCATGGCACGAGGGTACGCCCGATCGACCGGTTCGTCGCCCCGCACCGGCCTACTCGGGGAGGGGGACGATCTCGTCGTCGCCGTCGACGAGCGGCCAGTCGAGCCGACGCCAGGCGTCGCGGGCCTCGTCGATGCGGTCGCGGTCCGACGCGACGAAGTTCCACGAGATGATCCGCTCGCCGACGCTCGCCCCACCGAGCAGCACCACACGTGCCGGGCCGCTCGTCTCGACCAGGCCAGGCGCCCGGTCGTCGAGGACGAGGAGGTGCCGTTCGGGGACCGGGACGCCGTCGACCGACGCTGGTCCCGACACGACCAGCACACCCCGTTCACCGACGTCAAGGCTGGCCGTCCACGATCCGGCGTCGTCGAACACGACGTCGACGTACCCGATCGGGGACACGACCGGCACCGGCGACCGGTGCGGACCGAAGGTGCCGGCGATCAGCCGGCACCGCGCCGGTCCGGCGCGCCAGGCCGGCACCTCCGCCTCCGGCACGTGGACGAACGACGGGTCGACCGTCTCGGCATCGTCGGGGAGCGCCACCCACGTCTGCAGACCCGCGATCGTCGACACGTCGGCGCGTTCGTCGTCGGGCGAGCGCTCCGAGTGCGCGACGCCCCGGCCTGCGGTCATCCAATTGACGGCGCCCGGCTCGATCCGCTGCACCGCGCCGGTCGAGTCCCGGTGGACCAGCGCCCCGTCGAACAGGTAGGTCACGGTGGCGAGCCCGATGTGCGGGTGGACGGGCACGTCGACGCCGACGCCCGACGGGAGCGAGGTCGGTCCGATCAGATCGGCGTAGATGAACGGCCCGACCGTTCGGCGGGCGCGGAACGGCAGCAGCCGATCGATCTCGTCGCTGCCGATGCGGCGCCGCCGCGGCTCGATCAACATGCCGCCACGGTACGTCACGCTCGTCACGTCACCGTGCTCGCGAGGAGGGGATCGGGTCGCGTTCGAGGCGGGACACGATCCACGGCCGCGTGGGGTGTGCCGAGTCACCCACGGCGACGACCATCCAGAGCACGGCGACGAACATGATCGCGGCGAGGGCGACCGCCGAGGTGGCGAGCCCGGCCGTGTCGGCGAAGGTGCCCACGACGAGCGCGCCGACCACGACACCGGCATCGTGCAAGGTGCCCAGCGCAGCCAGGAACGGCCCCGCGTCCCGAGGAGCGAGATCGCCTCCGAGGGTGAGCATGGTGCCGGCGCTCATGCCGTTGCCGATGCCCATGATGACGCCGGCGACGATCGCCCCGGTCGTCGAGTACCAGGTACCGAGCACGAGCAGCCCGACACCGACCAGCGTGAACGCCGGGACGATCGCGTACAGCCGGCCGAACCGGTCCATGAGCCAACCGGCGACCGGGAACAGCAGGAGATCCGCACCGGTCCCGATCGCGACGAGGGCGCCGACCGCCGTGCCGCTCAGGCCGAGATCGTCGCCGATCAGCGGGACGATCACGTTGCGACCCTCACGTCCCGCCATCACCAGGGCCGAGCCGGTGCCGGCGAGCAACAACAGGCCGGTGTGCCGCCGCAGCGCAGTCCACAACGGCCCGGCGGCGACGGTCGGGCGCTCGAACCGCTTGGACCCGGGTCCGGTGGCCTGGCGCACGGCGACGAACGGGACGATCCCGACCAGGGTCATCACGCCGCACACGACGAACGTGGCGGTGAACCCGATGGTGTCCGCGAGGAACCCGCCGAGCAGCGGTCCGACGAAGAACGCCAGACGCACCGATCCACCGAGCACCGACATGCCGCGCCCGCGAAGGCGCACCGGGGTCGCCGAGTTGACGAGCATCTGGACCGAGACGCGCAGGCCGACCGCACCGGCGCCGTAGACGAGGCGGAACGCGACGAGCGCGATCACCGCCGTGCTGACGCCGAGCAGCGCGGACGTCGTGGCGGTGGCCACCGTCGCACCGACGAACAGCCACTCGGGCCCGACCCGCGTCGCGATCGCACCCGTCGGGAGCCCACCGAGGACCGCCCCCATGCCGAGCGCGGCCAGGATGACCGAGATCCGCGTGTACGACAGGCCGGCGTCACGGAGGTAGAGGGGGACGACGGGGACGAGCATCCCCCGACCGAGCTGGGCGAGGATCCACGGGATGTAGACCTCGAACGTGAGCCGTCGCGCGAGCGACCGGGTCGCGGTCGGGGCAGGTGCTCCGTCGAGGCTCGACACGGCCGCAGCGTAGAGTCGGCGGCGATGAGCGAAGGAACCGCCCCCGCCAGGAGCTCGGCCCTCGATGACTCGATCCGCGGATCGATCCACGGTTCGATACTCGGCAACCGCGTGACCCGCACGGAGGATCCCGGGCTGCTCACCGGCGCACGGCGGTACCTCGCCGACCTCGAGCTCGACCGACCGTTGCACGCCGTGTTCGTGCGCTCCGACGTCGCCCACGGGGAGATCCGCTCGATCGACGTCGAGGACGCGCGCACGATGCCCGGGGTGGTCGCCGTCTGGACGGCCGCCGAGCTCGACATCGCGCCGCACCACGGTTTCGCCAAGATCGACGACGCGTTCGCCCGACCGCCCCTCGCCACCGACCGCGTCCGATTCGTCGGCGAGCCCTACGCGGTGGTGTTCGCCGAGTCGCAGGCGCAGGGCGTCGACGCCGCCCAGGCGGTGTGGGCCGACATCGAGCCGTTGCCGTCGGTCACCGACCCGGAGGCGGCGCTCGCCGAGGGTGCACCGCTGCTGTTCCCGGACCGGGACTCGAACCTGGCGGTCGCCGAGTCGCCCGATGCTCCCCTCGACCTCGAGTCGATCTCCGACGTCGTCGTCCGCGGCCGGTTCGTGAACCAGCGGGTCGCCGTCGCTCCGATGGAACCTCACGGCGTCGCCGCGGCACCGGCGGCCGACGGACGCCTCACCGTATGGGCGTCGAACCAGTTCCCCCACTACACGCACGCCGGCATCGCCGCTGCGACCGGGATCCCCGCCGACCAGCTCCACCTCGTGACCCCGCAGGTGGGCGGTGGGTTCGGCGGCAAGGCCGGACCGCAGCACGAGTACACCGTGGTCGTCACCGCGGCCCGTCGACTCGACCGCGCCGTCGTCTGGGTGCCGACCCGGAGCGAGGACCTCATGGCCAAGGATCACAGTCGCGGCCAGGTGCAGTACGCGGAGCTCGGCTGCCGGACCGATGGCACGTTCACCGGGCTCCGGGTCCGCCTCGTCGGCGACGGCGGCGCCTACCCGGGGATCGGCGCGTCCCTGCCGGGCGGCACACGCCGGATGTCGCAGGGCACCTACGCGTTCCCGGCGATCGACTTCGACGTCGCGGTCGCCGTCACCAACACCCCGCCGACCGGTGCCTATCGAGGTGCCGGCCGACCCGAGGCGACCGCGCTCCTGGAGCGTCTCGTCGACCACGCGGCCCGCGAGCTCGACATCGACCCCATCGCGCTGCGCGAGCGGAACCTGCTGGCCGACGACGTGTTCCCGTTCACCACCCTCACGGGCAACTCGTACGACAGCGGTCGGTACCGGCTGCCGCTGCACACCGCTGCCGAGGCGATCGGCTACGACGCGCTCCGCTCCGAGCAGGCGGCGCGACGCGAGCAGGGCGACACCGTGCAATTCGGCATCGGCGTCGCGTCCTACGTCGAGATCACCGCGGGCGGCGGCGGGACCGAGTACGGCAAGGTCGAGATCCACGACGACGGCAGCGCCACGATGTACTGCGGCACGCTCTCACACGGGCAGGGCCACCAGACCGCGTACGCGATGCTCGTCAGCGACCAGACCGGGATCCCCGTCGAACGGATCACGCTCGTCGACGGCGACACCGACCTCGTCCCCCGCGGGGGCGGCACCGGCGGCTCACGATCGCTCCAACTGGGCGGGTCGGCGATCCACGAGGCGACGGCGACGGTCGTCGAACGGGCCAAGCAGCTCGCGGCACGGCTGCTCGAGGCCGACGTCGCCGACATCGTCGTCGACACCTCGTCCGGCACCGTCGGCGTGGCCGGCGTCCCGGCGAACGCGCTGGGTTGGGGCGAGTTGGCGCTGAAGGCCGCCGAGCTGGACGACGCACCGCTCGCTGCCGACACGGTGTTCCGCGCCGACGGTGCGTCGTTCCCGTTCGGGGCCCACATCGCTGCCGTCGAGGTCGAC
>DATHUU010000092.1:0-9431 GCA_035461925.1 Ilumatobacter sp. | reverse complement strand
CGAGTGCTGCCAGGTCGGCGACCGGGGGAGGATACGGATGCCGGTCGTAGAACGCCGCGATCGGATCGGCGCCGGTACCGCTCACCGTGTCGGACGGCCTCGGGCCGACCACGGCACTAGGAGCTCATCATGCCGGACTTCAGCTTCGCCATCACCTTGTCGATGCTGAACGAGGCTGGCTCCTGGCGGGGTGGGAACTCCACCAGGGAGGTGAGCATCTGGGCGACGTACATCTGCGCAGGCACGAACATGTACGCACGGTCGATGAGCCAGTCCCAATACGTGTTCGACGTGATGTCGGCCCGCTCGAACGGGTCCGTGCGAAGGTTGAACAGCTTGGGGACGCGGAGCTCGGTGTACGGCTCGGCCCACACTTGCGCAGTGCCCGTCGCACGCTGCTCGAGGAACACGAACTTCCAGTTGTCGTAGCGCATCGCGGTGAGGTCGCCGTCGTCGGAGACGTAGAAGAAGTGCTGTCTCGGACTCTGCTCGGACTGCCCGGTGATGTAGTCGAGCTGGTCGTGGCCGTCGAGGTGCACCTTGTACGTCGTGCCGTTCAGCTCGCATCCCGCCTTGAGCTGGTCCGCGATGTCCTGGTTCCCGGCTGCTGCCAGGAGGGTGACGAACCAGTCGTTGTGGCTGACGATGCCGTTGAGCACCGACCCTGGTTGGACCTTGCCCGGCCAGCGGACGAGGCAGGGCACCCGGTAGGCGCCCTCCCAGTTGGAGTTCTTCTCGTTCCGGAACGGCGTCATGCCGGCGTCCGGCCACGAGTTGAGGTGCGGGCCGTTGTCGGTCGAGTAGATGACGATGGTGTTGTCGGCGACGCCCAACCGGTCGAGCTCGTCGAGCACCTTGCCCACGTTCTCATCGTGGTAGCACATCGTGTCGTGGTAGTTGGACTGCCACCGTCCCGCCCTGCCGCGGTCCTCGTCCCGGGTGTGGGTCCGGAAGTGCATGGCGGTGGTGTTGAACCAGGCGAAGAACGGGGTGTCTGCTTCGACCTGGCGCCGCATGAAGTCGATCGTGGCGTCGCGGAACTCGTCGTCGCACGTCTTCATCCGCTCCCGGGTCAACGGACCGGTGTCCTCGATCCGCTGGGTCCCGTCGCCGTTCGCCCACGCCCTGATCACGCCGCGCGGCGCGAACCGTTCACGGAAGTTCGGCAGGTCCTCGGGCGTCGGGTAGTCCTCGTGCTCGGGTTCCTCTTCGGCGTTGAGGTGGTAGAGGTTGCCGAAGAACTCGTCGAAGCCGTGCATCGTCGGCAGGAACTCGTCACGGTCGCCGAGGTGGTTCTTGCCGAACTGGCCGGTGGCGTAGCCCTCGGCCTTCAACGCGGTAGCGATGGTCGGGTCCTCGGCCCGGAGGCCGATGTCGGCACCGGGGAAGCCGACCTTGGTCATGCCCGTGCGGTACGGGTTCTGGCCGGTGATGAACGCGGCCCGTCCTGCCGTGCAGCTCTGCTCGCCGTAGTAGTCGGTGAACCGGGCGCCCTCGTCGGCGATCCGATCGATGTTCGGGGTCCGGTATCCCATCAACCCGTCGCTGTAACAGCTCAGGTTGGTGATCCCGATGTCGTCGCCCCAGATGACGAGGATGTTGGGCTGATCTGCCATGTCGGTGCTCTCCTCAGGCGAGGATGCGGGCCTTGAGGGCGGCGTACTCGTCGTCGGTGATCTTGCCGGCGGCGTGGAGCGACGATGCCTTCTCGAGCTCGCTGGCCGCGCCGCCACCGGCGACGTCGCGCACGTAGGCGTCGAACGATTCCCTGGCTTCGATCTGCTCCTTCACCGACCGCTCCGCCATGCCCTTGCCGCGGACGATGACGTAGACGAGCAGTGCGACCAGGGTGAACACGAACAGGAACAGCAACCATCCCGCCTTGGCGACCCCGCTGAGCTCCTTGTCGCGGAAGATGTCGACGATCACCGCGAAGAGCATCATCAGCACCGTGATGAACAGGTACGCGACGAACACCAGCCAGATGGCGTTCCAGACCGAGAAAGCGAGCATTGCGGTTGTCTCCTTGTGAGGTTGATGCCGCCCCGGGTCGGGGCGGCGTCGATGGTGCGACCGCGCATGTGGTCGACCGGCCCAGTCTGGACCCTCCCCGGGGCCTCGGATACACCCGATCCGGGTGATGCCGCATGACCTTCGACCGCGCGCTTGTACACTCCGGCCTGTGCTCCCGGGTGCGCCGATCGTCGCGAGCAAGATCGGGCCTCCGAAATTCGTGGTGAGCCCTGTGGTTCGCGTCGACCTCGAGAGCCGCATCCCGAGCGATGCCAAGGTCATCTCGATCGTGGCGCCTCCGGGGTACGGCAAGACCGTGCTGGCCGAGCGGATCCACGCGACTTGCCCCCCTGGGACGGCTGCGTGGCTGTCCGTCGACCTGCTCGACCGCTGGCCGTTCTCGTTCTGGTCGCACCTCCTCGCAGCGCTGCAGGGCACCACGGCGGGTGTCGACGACGATCCGCTCGAGATCCTGACCCAGCGGGGGTCCGATGCACCAGGTTTCGTCGCGGCCCTGTGTGCGCAGCTGTTGCGGTCGCCGGCTCCGATCACCCTCGTCCTCGACGATGCGGATCGCGTCGACGACCCCGACGTCCTGGCAGGGCTCGAGTTCCTCGTCGAGCGGTCCGCTGACCGACTCCGTCTCGTGGTCACCGGCCGGGTCGATCCGGCATTGCCGCTCGCCCGGTGGCGCTCCCGTGGGCAGCTGTTCGAGGTCCGTGAGGCGGATCTGCGCTTCGATCGATCGACGGCGCGACGTTTCGTGGACGCCCGGGCCCCCGGCGTGTTGGACGTGGAGGACATCGACGCCTTGACCGATCGCGTCGAAGGATGGCCGATGGGTCTCCAGGTCGCGGTGCTCGTGGCCGGCGAGGCCGAGGTACCGTCCGAGGCCGTCCGCGTGCTCACCGGAACACATCGGCAGATCGCCGACTACGTCACGGACGAGGTGCTCGAATCCCTCAGCACGACCGAACGGGACGTGGCGCTCGGACTCTCCGTGCTCGAGTGGTTCGACCTCGCGTTGTGTGGCACCGTGCTCGGGGACGATGCGCTCCCCGTCGTCCGAGATCTGCTCGACCGTCAACTGCTCGTCGTGTCGGCCGGTGGCTACCGCTTCCACGACTTGATCCGCGAACTGCTCGAGGCGGAGCTCCGGTGGCGGGACGGCAGTCGCCACGACCGGCTCCATCGGCGTGCCGCCGACGCGCTCATCGCTCGCGGTGATCCGTTCAGTGCCGCTCGCCATCTCGCCGCGGTCGGCGATCACGCGCGCGCCGGCGAGGCCATCGCCGCCCATGCGCTGGCGGTCGTCGACCGTGGACAGGTCTCGGAGCTCCGCCGGGCGCTCGCCGCCTTGCCGTCCGACCTCGCGCTCGACGATCCCGAGACGATCATCGACGTGGCGATCGCCCAGCTCATGGTGGGACGGCGATCGGAGAGTCGAGTGTGGGTGGAGCGGGCGATCGGGCAGACGGCGCCCGGCGATCGTCGCGTGGCAGACCGGCTCGTGACTCTGCGACTCGCCGAACGAGCGCTGTTCGGCGACGTGGCGACGACGCTCGCGCTGCTCGAGGAGAGCGAGCGCGGTGGTGTCCGACCCGAAGACGGCTGGAACATGGCGAGCCGGCACGACCTGGTCGTCGCCCGGAGCGCGGTGCACCTGCACCTGCCCGATGCCGCGCAGCGGGTCGACGTCGCACGTCGTTCGCTGGCCCCCGATGTGGTCGTCGAGACGGTCGTTCCGGCGTTGGAAGCCCTGGTCGCGATCGAACTCGGCGACCTCGCGGGGGCGCTCAGATCCAGCGCTCACTCCACCGCGAGCGCGAAGGGCCTGTCGTCCGACGAGCATCCCGCGATGTACGAGTCGTTGCTGGCGGCGGGTTGGTGCGCCCTGGGGCTCGGGGAGCTCGATCGTGCGCGGGAGTACGCGGACCGGTCGCGGGCCCATCCGCTCGCGGCCTTCCCGACCTTCGAGGTCGAGGCGGGTGTGCTGTCCGCGACGACGCTCACCACGTCGGGGGACCCCGCAGCAGCGCTCGCGCTCCTCGACCAGATCGACGCCTCGGCCCGTCACGCCGACTTCCTCCGGAGCGACGTCGTCGTCGCCAGAGCGCGTGCCCTGACGGCGGTCCGCCGGTGGGAGGAGGCGGTCGCCCTCCTCGCTGGTGAGCCCGACGGACCCCGCCGGAACGCCGCGCTCGCGTGGTGTCTGCTCCGGCTCGGCCGCCACAGCGAGGCGCTGGCGCTGGTCTCGTCGGTCGAATCGTGGCCGTCCCACCGCCGGATCGAGGCGATGCTCGTTGCAGCGATGCTCGTCGACGGTGAGGAATGCGAGGCACGGCTCGCCGACGCGGTCGAGCTGGCCGAGCGGAGCGGTTGGGTCGCGCCCCTCCTGGGTCACGGGTCCGATGTCACAGCTGCACTCGCATCGGTGCGAGCGGCCGATCGCGTGGCGTCGCGGCCGTCGGTCAGGTCGCGGCCGGCCGTCGACCTCACGGAGCGTGAGATGACGCTGCTGGAGCTCCTGCCCACCCATCTGTCGTACCGACAGATGGGTCAGCAGCTGTACGTGTCCGTGAACACCATCAAGTCGAACCTGAAGAGCATCTACCGCAAGCTCGGTGCCGGGACGCGCGACGAGGCGATCCGTGCGGCTCGTGACTGCGGGCTCCTGGGAGACGACCTCACCGTTCGCTGACCGACCGTGTGACGGTCCGACTCGGTCGCGTGACGCTCAGGATCACGATCCCCAGCCCGTGGATCCGGTTGACGAGTCCGACGAGTGCCGCCTGGTCGTGCACCGTCAGCGTCGAGGTCGCATCGGTTCGTTCGATCTCTGCGACCCCGAGATCGCCGAACCACGACCGAGCGGACGCCGGGAGCAGGCCCGCGACTTCGACGCGGTAGACCGTCAGCTGAACGACCATCTTGCCCCTGACACGCCGACATCGTGGACGAACCGCTCGCCGCAGGCACCACCCGATGCGGGTGAAACGATGTCAGCCCCGTCGGCGCTGCCGGGACGGGAACCCGAACTGGGCCGCAGCGGCGGCGATCAGGACGAGGAGGGCGAGTGCGGCGAACCACAGCATGGTCTCGTTCAGGCTGCGCTCCAGATCGCCGGCGAGCTGACGGACGGTCTCCCTCGCCCCCGGCGCCTCGACGGCGTACGGGACGCGCGAGCTCGCCCTGGTGAGGACGAGGCGGAGCACCAGCGTCAACAGGAACAGTCCCGCGACGACGAACGAGGCGCTTCGCCAACGCTGCTCGGACAGCCAGATGGACAATGAAGCCAAGCCGAGACCACCGACGAGGAGCAGCCAGAAGCTCCGCTTCGCGAGGACGAGGACGTCGCGGACGAGCTGGACGGTCCCGCCGACCTCGTCGAGCGACTCGCTCCGGAAGACGACCGGTTCCCCGAAGTCGGCAGGGAGGTCGCGGCCGAGCGCTGCCGCGAGCTCGGCGCGCTGCTCGTCGGGGGCGCCGGTGCGGTCGAGCTCCGGTACCACGACGTTGCGGAAGAGGCCGGTCTCCTGGAGGGTCGTGATCGCTTCGGACATGAGCGGCAGCAGGTTGACACGAACCTCGCCGTCGGTGACCGTCACCCCTTCGACGACGGGATCGCCTTCGACGACGTCGACGGCGGCGGCATGGGCCCGGCCCGCCGCCGTGGCGACGCGCTCGGTGACCGCTGGTGTTCGGATGAGCTCCGCCGTACGGTCTTCGACGCGGGACCGGACGCCCGCCAACACCAGGTCGACCGCCGGCTCGAGCACCTCGGGGACGACCGACCGGACCGCCTCGCGGAGATCGAGCGAGGCGGCGAGCTCGGTGACGACGCGTCGTGCGAGTGCGTCGCTGATCTCCTCGTCCGCGAGCAGCTCCTCCACCTGCGCTTCGAATCGCTCGGAGTCGGTGGCCGTCTTCAGCGTCCAGAACCCGAGGACACCGCCGACCATGGCGAGGACAGCGAGCACGCCGACGATGCCGGCAGCGATCGAGCGGCCGTGACGAGCTGACGGTGGGTCGACGGGGCTGTCGGCATCGGTCACGGGCGCCTCCTCGGGCACGGCGTCGGTTCGAAGTCTGGCCGGTTCGGCAACCGGCGGTCTACGCTCGCCGCTGCCCGTATCGCTGCTACCGGTTCCTTGGAGTTCGCATGCTCATCCTCGCCATCATCGTCGCCGGCATGCTCGTCGGCTGGCTCGCCCAGCTGTTGCTGGGGGCCAACTCCCGGACCGTCGATTGGGGCATGGCCCTGATCGCGGGAATCGGTGGCTCGTTCGTGGGCGGGCTGATCGGTTCGCTCGCCGCCGGCGACGGCCTGGCGCTTCGACCGAGCGGTCTGATCGGCTCGCTGTTGGGCGCCGTCATCGTCACCGCGGTATGGCAGTACGCCACGCGCCGCTCGGCTGGGTGAGCGAGCCGTCGCTTCAGCCCAGGATCTTGGCCTTGAGCCTGGCGTACTCCTCGTCGGAGATCTTGCCGGCCTCGTGCATCGCGGCCGCTCGCTCGAGCTCGGTCGCCGCGCCGCCACCCGCGACCTCACGGACGTAGGCGTCGAACGACTGCTTCGCCTCGACCTGCTGGCGCGCACTGCGCTTGGCCATCCCGTCGCCTCGGACGACGACGTACACCAGCGCGGTCAACAACGTGAACACCACCAGGAAGAACAGCCACGCCGCCTTCGCCCAGCCGCTCAGCTGATCGTCACGGAAGATGTCGGCGACGATCGAGAAGATCATGATCAAGACGCTGATGAACACGAAGCTGACGAAGACGACCCAGATCGCCTCCCAGACGGAGAATGCAAGCATGGCGGACTCCTTGTCGGCGCGGGGACCGTCCCCGACGCAGACTCACGTTAGTGGTCTCATGCATCACCCGAAAGGATCACTGCGTCGTGCTGGAGGGCGTCCCGACTAGCTTCACGACGTGGCTGCGCGGTCGTCCGATCTCTCGTCCGCTCGGTTCGACGAGCTCGAGGCTCGGGACCGGCGCCGCCTGGTCGTTCGTTCCGTCCTCGTCAGCGTCTGCATCGTCGTCCTGTTGGTCGCCGCCTACTACGCGTTGCCGTGGGACGGCGGCCGTGCAACCGATGTCGCCATCCGCATCTCGGTTGGCTTGTCGCTCCTCGTCCTCCTCTCCGTCGTCTCCGTCCGGAGCGTGATGCGCTCGCCGTATCCCTGGCTGCGGGCCGTCGAGTCACTGTTGCTCGTCGTCGGCCTCGCTGTCGTCTCGTTCGCGTCGGTGTACGTCGTGCTCTCGTCACAGGACGCGTCCTCGTTCAGTGAACAGCTCGGCAAGACGGACGGGCTCTACTTCTCGCTCACCACGGCCACGACGATCGGCTACGGGGACATCAGCCCACGTACCGAAGCCGCCCGGATCGTGGTGATGATCCAGATGATCACCAACGTCCTGGTGCTGGGTGTCGCAGCGCGCGTGATCATCAATGCGGCGCGCCGGCGGGCCGACGTTCGATGAGGGCGTCCCTGAGCGGGCTGGTGTCGCGGACGAGGCTGGGGGTCGTTCCCTCGATCGTCCGGGCGACGTACGAGTCCTGGCGTCAGCACCGCACGATCCGGCTCGGCGCCGGCTTGGCCTACTACGGGTTGTTCTCGCTCACCTCCGTGATCGCCGTGTCGATCGGTCTGCTGCGGATCTTCGGACGGGCGTCGGTGGTGGAGGACGACGTGACCGCGCGGGTCGAGGAGCTGTTCGGGTCGACCGCCGCCGAGTCGGTGAGCGAGATGTTCTCGCGGCTCGATGGGAGCTCCGGCACCTCGATCGGATTGATCGGAGTCGGCTCGTTGCTCGTGACGGGTTCGTTGTTCTTCGTCGCGTTGGAGGACGCGATCCACCAGATCTGGGACGTTCCCGTGCGATCGGGGCTGAGATCGTCGATGCGCCGGCGGTTGGTGTCGCTCGTGGTGCTGCTCGGCGCGGGAACGACGTTGGTCGTCTCGTTCGCGGTCCAGGCGGTCGCAGGTCTGCTCGACCGGCTCGTCCCGGGTTCGGTCCCCGCGCTCCAGGCCGTCTCGGCGGTCCTCGCGGCCGTGCTCGGGTGGTCGGTGCTCGCCGTGGCGTTGTCGCTGCTCTTCTACTACCTGCCCTCGACCGGGGTGCGTTGGGTGCCGACCGGCATCGCGGCGGTCACGACGAGCGTGTTCCTGGTGATCGGCACGTCCCTCATCGGCTGGTACCTGCGCACGGTCGGTGCGTCGTCGCTCGGTGGCGTCGCGTCGACGCCGATCGCGGTCCTCGTCTGGATCTACTACGAAGCGCAGATCCTGCTCGCAGGGGTGCATCTCTCGCGAGTCCTCGGCCGGCCCGAAAGTTCCGCTCTCGGTGCTCACACGGACTCGCACGGAGGCATAGGATCCCGACACCATCAACGGCGCGGCCGACTTCCGGTCGTGACCAGCACTCGCACGGAGGCGGACGAATGACCGACACATCGCACGACACCACGGTGCCCTCGCTCCGTCGACGGGCATCGAGCCGACGGTCCGTGGCCGCGCTCGCGGCTGCCGCGGTGCTCGTGTTCGGCGCTGCCGCGTGCGCGGGTGCCGACGACGACGATGCCGACGAACCCGGTGATGATCCGGCGCTCGACTCGGCCGAGCTCGACGCAGCGATCGAACGTGCCGAGGCCGCGGAGGCGGAGCGCGACGCGCTCGCTGCCCAGCTCGAGGAGATGGACGAGGCCGACCCCGAGGCGATCGCAGCGATGGAGGCGGAGCTGGCGACCGCACAGGACGAGTTGGCGCTCGCCCAGCTCCAGCTCGAGGCGACGACCGCACGTGCCGACACCGCGGAGGCGCGGGTCGCCGAGGTCGAGGAGATCGTCGGGCAGTTCCCGATCGCGCTCGATTCGTCGCTCATCCCCGAGGACATGCCCGGGGACTATCGGATCACCTTCCAGGAGGCGTACTGCGCCGGCTTCTCGACGTGCGGCTCGCCGCCGGGTCCGACGACTGCGACCGTCTACTTCACGCCTGAGCGGTTCTTGCGGATCGGGGTGACCGGGATCCTCGACGCCGGCTTGTTCGCCCTCGAGGGATCGCTGTACGGCATCACCGACAGCTTCACCGCGCTCCCGGCGTGCGGTGAGACGCAACGTCGGGCTCGGATCACGCTGACGACGTATGCCGGGAGCGTCGCGGTGCAAGAAGACGGCACCCGCGTCGTGAACGACCTGAACGCCAGCATCACGATCGATGCGCCGGACGAAGGCCCGGATTGCCCTGGCGGTCTGGTGTTCTACGCGAGCAGGCTCATCCCGGCCGGCTAGTTGCCTGGCGACCAGCCGTACGGTCGGCGGTCGACGATCCGTCGCCCCAGGCCCCAGTAGCTCAGTGGATAGAGCATCGGTTTCCTAAACCGTGCGTCGCAGGTTCGATCCCTGCCTG
>DATHUU010000091.1:0-3399 GCA_035461925.1 Ilumatobacter sp. | reverse complement strand
CCTCCCCGAAGGGGTGCGGGCGGGCGTTCGCGGCGTTGTAGATGCCCATGTGGAGGTTGCCGGTCGGGCCCTGGCTGCCGTCGTCGAGCTTGAAGTTCTGGCCCGGGACGATGCGGTGGAACACGCCCGGGATCCGCTCCTCGACCTCCCAGCCGAACACGGTCGAGTAGAAGCGGTTCGCCGCGTCGACGTCGTCGACCGGGAAGTCGACGAAGACGAGGATGCTCGGGTACGGCTGGCTCATCGGGGCTCTCCTCGCGGGGACGCGGGTCGTTCGGACGATTCCGACAGTAGCAAAACGGTCTGGTGGTCTGACCATTGGTCGGGTGGCGACGGTGTGGCAGGCTCCGGTCATGCAGGTGGACATGCTCGTGCGGGGCGGCGACGTGCTGACCATGGATCCGGTGAGGACCCGGCTCGTGGACGCCGCGGTGGCGGTCGCCGACGGAGCGATCGTCGCGGTGAGTGGCTGGTCGGAGCTCCGGGCCGCGCACCCGGACGCCACGGTGGTCGGCGACGCCGACGCGCTCGTCACGCCCGGCTACGTCAATGCCCACCAGCACGTCACCGGCGACCGGCTCGTGCAGAGCTGCATCCCCGACGCGATCGACTCGCAGGCGGCGATCTTCGACTGGGCCGTCCCGATCCACGGCGCCCACACCGGCGACGACGACGAGCTTTCGGCGTCGCTCGCGGCGGCCGAGGCGCTCGTCAACGGCGTCACCTGCACGATCGAGGCGGGCACCGTCGCCCATCCCGACCGGGTGATCGGCGCGCTGCTGTCGGCGGGCATGCGGGCGCGGGTCGGCCGCTGGGGGTGGGACGTCGACGGAGCGCCGTTCGCGGCGCCGACCGACGAGGTGCTCGACCGTGCCCGGGAGCTGCTCGACTCGATGCCCGTCGGGGGCCTCGTCGAAGCCGGCGTGACGCTCGTCGGGCACGACCTCATGAGCGACGAGCTCCTCGTCGGTGCCAGTGACCTCGCACGCCGGCGAGGCGTCGGACTGACCTTCCACGTCTCGCCCCACGCCGGCGACCCTGTCAGCTACCTGGCGCGGACCGGCGTACGACCCGTGGAGCACTTCGACCGGCTCGGCGCGCTCGGACCGCACGTGCTCCTCGCGCACGCCGTCCATCTCGACGAGGCCGAGATGCAGGTGGTGCTCGACCGTGAGGTGGGCGTGGCGTCGTGCCCGTGGGCGTACTTGCGGCTGGCGCAGGGGTTCGTCGGTCACCACCGCCACGACTGGCTGTACGCCCAGGGAGGGCGGCTGGCACTCGGTTGTGACGCCGAGAACGCCGGCGACGCGGTCGACATCCTCCGCACCGCCACCTTGTTCGTCGGGCTCGTTCGTGACCGGTCGATGGACGCCTTCTCGATGACCGCCGACGACGCGCTCGCGCTCGCCACCTGCCGCGGTGCGGAGGCGGTGGGATGGGGGGAGCGGACCGGCTCGATCGAGGTCGGCAAGCGCGCCGACCTCGTCGTGCACGATCGAACCGGCCCGGCGTTCACACCCCGGTCGGACGATCCGGTCCTGCAGCTCGTGTGGGGTAGCGACGGCCGATCGGTGCGCGACGTCGTCGTCGACGGTCGGGTCGTCGTGGAGGACGGCGTGTGCACGTCGGTCGACGTCGCCGGTCGACGGGCCGAGGCGGAGGCGCGCCGGCGGTCCCTGCTCTCTCGCCGCGGCTGACCCGCCGGCAAGGCGGAACGCGGGAACCCTACCCACGGCCCGCGAACTCGCTGGACGTGCACGCCCCGACCGGGACATCGGCGGCAGGCCGCCCGCCCGTGCCCTGACCACTCTGTGGCAGCGATCATGACCGTCGGCATCAGGATCGCTGCAGGGCGTGGACCCCGGAACTTTCGCGCCAGCGATCCCGACGAGAGCTGGCGGGATCGCTGCCGCAGAGGTCGGTGACGCCCCACTGTGTCACGTCTTTGCCTGGCGGCGTGCGCTGGTGCGCGTCCACTTCGGGTTTGGGTCTCATCGAGGCCGGGTAGACCGCCGCCATTGAAGAGGCAACCGGGGAGCCGCGTTCTTCGACAACTGAAGCACCGTCTCTCCTGATGAAAGGGAGCGATCCGAATGTCAGATTTCCGAGAGACCCGACCAGAACCCGGGACCCGCGCGGCCAGCCCGGTTCCCGGAGACGAGGTCCGAACACACGAACAGGTGCGACCACGTGACGACGATCGCTGGGAGGACCGCTGGGAGCACGAGCGGATCGGCATCCACAACGAGGCGGAGACCATTCGCCGCGATCGGATCCGGTGGGGTCCGGTCTGGGCGGGCATCGTCACCGCGGTGGGAACCTACCTCTTGCTGCAACTGGCCCTCATCGCGTCCGGCATCGTCGAGATCGGCGATGCCGTCGGCGACGGCGCGATTGCGTCGGGCATCGCCGCGCTGATTGCTTTCTTCCTCGGTGGTCTCATGACCGGAGCGACGGCGATGTGGCAAGGCGCTGACGATGGCATCGTCCACGGAATCGTGATGTGGTTCGCGGCGCTCGTGGGGATCATCGTGTTCTCCGCGATCGGCACTGGGCTCGCCCTCGGCTCGTTCGACACCGCCGAAGTGTTCGACGACATCACCCTCGCCGACGTCGACGTCGACATCGACGAGGCGAACGATGACGCGCAGGAAGCCGCCGGTTGGGCGCTGCTGGCGCTCGGGCTCGCGCTCCTTGCTTCAGCGGCAGGTGGCGCAGTGGGAGCGAAGGTGTGGCCGAAGGACGACGCCTTCGTCGATGTGGTGACGCGGAAGGACGATCGGTGACATCTCGACTCGCTCTACCGAGCATGGTCGGATGAGGTTGCCTCCTGAGCCCGGACGGACGTGATGTTTCGATGTCACAGCCGTCCAGGCTCGGGAGGCAATGCGCGCCGGCACCAGCCTGATCCGATCGACACCGCTCCCGAGACACCCCACCATCGATCCCCGCCGGGTCCCCGGCGCCTCTGCAAGACCGACGCCGCCCCTCGGACTCCCCGCCCGATCAGTCGTTGAGGTAGTCGTCGGTCCCGAAGCAGGGGTCGGATGCGGTGCCGTACACCCCGATCTCGATGTTCTGTCCCGGCCGGCCGAGGTGGACGAGCAGATGGATCGGGTGGGCGCGGTCGGCATCGATCTGTGCCTGCGTCGCGAAGGGGAGTTCGACCTCGTTCTCGCCGCCGTCGTGGGCGAGCAGGACGCACGCCCCGTTGCCGGTCCTCACGGAGTGGATGTGGTCGGCGTGCGCGGTCGCTGCGCCGACCGCGAGTACCGTGCCGGCGATGAGCGCCCCGGTCACGGTTCGTCGGATGATCGTGTCGGTCGCTCGGGTGGAGGTGTTGTTCGTCATGGTGTGTCCTTTCGTCGTCTGGTGTTGGCTCACCACCTACAGACGAAC
>DATHUU010000090.1:0-1960 GCA_035461925.1 Ilumatobacter sp. | reverse complement strand
GTACACACAGCTGGCGGGTGGCACGGCGGTCACGGTCCCACTCGCCGCCGATCTCGGGTACGACATCGACGGTCTGGTCGCGGCGGTCACAAGCCGCACGAAGCTGATGTTCCTCGCCACGCCGAACAACCCGATCGGGATGGCCATGACGACGAAGGAACTGCGAAGGGTCCTCGAGCGGATCCCCGACGATGTCGTCGTCTGCATCGACGAGGCGTACCGCGAGTTCCTCGACCCGGGTTTCGGCGACCCGGTCACCGAGCTCGTCCCCGCGTTCCCGAACGCGGTCGTGACCCGCACGATGTCGAAGGCTCACGGCCTCGCCGGGGTGCGGATCGGGTACGCGATCGGCCACCCCGACGTGATCACCACGATCGACAAGACGCTGGTGCCCTTCGCGGTCAACGCCCTCGCCCAGGCAGCGGCCCTGGCCGCACTCGAGCACGAGGAGGACATCGGACGCGCGGTCGACGCGATCCTCGCCGAGCGAGCGCGCGTCGAGGTCGAGCTCGCGGCCGCCGGCTGGACCTTCCCGAACCACCAGGCGAACTTCGTGTGGCTCGCCACGGGGGAGCGGACCGACGAGGTCACCCTGGCGCTCGAGCGGCGCGGGGTCGTGGTGCGGCCCTTCTCCGGAGCGGGGATCCGGGTGACGATCGGTACGCCGGAGGAGAACGATCGGTTCCTGACCAACTTCGCGGAGGTGGCGCGCCCATGAACCATCGGCGGTCCCGGATGTCGATCAAGGGCGAGCTGCTCCGCAGCGATGGGCGCGTGCGGCGTCATCTCGTCCCCGCGGACCCCCGGACCGTCGGCTCCGACCCGGACTACCGGTTCACCCTCGCCAACGAGCGGACCTTCCTGTCGTGGGTGCGGACCGCCCTGGCGCTCGCGGCGGGTGGTCTGGCAGCGGTGACGATCCTCGACGACTTCCCCGGTGAGGAGTTCCTCGGCATCGCCCTCCTGGCCCTCAGCTTCTTCACCGCCGCCACCGCGTACCGGCGTTGGGCGCTCAACGAGCAGGCGATGCGGCTGGAGGAGCCGCTGCCGCCGTCGCGTCTGCCGATGTACATGGCGATCGGTGTCGCGCTCGTGTCCGTCGCCGCCGTGGTCCTGCTCGTCGTCGAGACCGTCTGATGTCGCGGCCCGACAAGGTGTTCGACACCGGCCTCCAACACGAGCGCACCGCGCTCGCCTGGGAGCGGACCGCGATCGCCGTGATGGTCGCCGGAGTGCTGCTCGCCCGATACGCGGCCCAGACCGTGCACTACACGATCGCGTTCGTGGGGATCGGTCAGGTGGTGGTCGGTGCCCTGGTCCTGATCTGGTCCGGACGGCACTACGAGGATCTGCACGGTCCACTGCGCGACGGCGTGAGCCCGGTCCATCCCACGGCAGCACGCATCGTGGGGATCGCGACGGTCGTCTTCTCCGGGTTCGGACTGCTCCTCGCGATCCTGATCGCAACCGGCTCTTGACGATCGCCCCGCCGATCAGGTCGGTCGTTCACATCGCTCGCCGGACGAGATCGGCGGCCAGACTGACCAGTGATGCACCGAGCAGCACGAGCACGAACGTCCGGAATCGGTCGACGCTGAGACGAGCTCGCAGGTGAGCGCCGATCGGGAGCGTGACGAGCATGATCACCGTGAGGCCGAGCGCGACGACGTATCGCCCTTCGAACTCGCCTCGCACGCCGAGGACGGCGACCTGGGTCACGCCGGTCAGGGTGAACGCGGTCGCGACCGAGAGGACGAAAGCGTCCTGAGCCAGGCGCAGGCCGTGGTGCCACGTGCCGACGACCGGACCGGAGATGCCGATCCCTCCCTGGAACACGCCGGCGGTGAACCCGACCGGGGCGGAGTACGAGCGGACGCGGTGGTCGGGGACCCGGAGATCAGGACGAACGGTGGCCGTGAGCAGGTAGACGGCGAGCATCACGGCGAGCGTCGATCGGACG
>DATHUU010000089.1:0-14541 GCA_035461925.1 Ilumatobacter sp. | reverse complement strand
CGATCGTTGCGAGGCTTCGTCGCGTCGCGGGCTGGATCGCGGTCGGATCGCGGTGGGGGCGTCGACGCGGGATCGGCCCGCAGGTCGGCTCGCGTCGGCCGAGGCGCGGTCAGTTCCCGAGCGGCAGGTTCGGTGGGCCGTCGCCGAAGTTGATGCCCATGTCGCGTGCCGTCAGCATCGTGTCGCCGTCGAGCGGCACCAGCTTCTGCCGACTCGTGACCTCGGCGAGCGGCACATAGTTCACGTTGGGGGGATCGAGCGCGACCATCACCCCGTTCAGGCCGGCATCGAGCGCGCGGACGGCCGCGGCCCCGAACCTCAGCCCCAACAGACGATCGTACGAGATCGGACCGCCGCCGCGGATGAGGTGGCCCAGCACGACGACTCGTGACTCCTTGTCGGTGAGCGCGGCCAGCTCGTCGGCGACCTTCTGCCCGACGCCACCGAGGCGCTCGGCCTGACCGACGGCCTTGCCCAACACGGTGTGGTCGCCTCCGACTGGACGGGCACCCTCGGCGACGACGACGATCGAGAACTTCGCACCGAGCTCGTCGCGCTGGCGGACCGTGTCGGCGACGTGTGCGAGGTCGTAGGGGATCTCGGGGATGAGCACGGCGTGCGCACCGCTCGCCACCCCCGAGTGGAGCGCGATCCAGCCGGCGTAACGACCCATCACCTCGACGACGATGACGCGACCGTGCGACGTGGCGGTCGAGAACAGGCGATCGATGCACAGCGTGGCGAAGTCGACGGCGGAGTGGAACCCGAACGTCGAGGTGGTTCGCTCGAGGTCGTTGTCGATCGTCTTGGGCACACCGATCACCCGGAGCCCACGTTGGTAGAGGTGGTGGCCGATCGTGAGCGATCCGTCACCACCGACCGTGACGAGCGCATCGACGCCGAGCTCGCGGAGCATCGCGATCAGCTCCTCGGACCGATCGACCTCGACCCAGGTCCCGTCGTCCTGCTGGACCGGGTAGGCGGTGGGGTTACCGCGGTTGGTGGTGCCGATGATGGTGCCGCCGAGGTGCATGATGCCGCGCACGTCGCGGCGCGTCAGCGGCACGATGCCGCCCTCGCGGTACTCGTGCGGGTTCATGAGGCCGTTGAAACCGTCACGGATCCCGATGACGTCCCACCCGCGGTTGCGGGCCGCGAGCGTGGCGGCCCGGATGACGGCGTTCAGGCCCGGGGCGTCGCCGCCACCCGTGCTGATGGCGATGCGCTTGATCTGCTGGTCCACCCGGTCGAACCTACAGCCCGGCGGGCCGGGGTCAGCCGCTGTTGCGCAGTCCGGTGGCGATCGTGTTGATCGTCAGCTGGATGCCTCGCTCGACGAGGTCCTCGCGCTCGCCGGCCCGGTGACGGCGGAGCAGGTCGGCCTGGAGGACGTGGAGCGGGTCGAGGTAGGGGAAGCGGTTGTGGATGCTCCGGGCGAGCGCCGGGTTGTCGACCAGCGGGTCGGCCGACCCGGTGAGCTCGGCGTGCCAGTGGGTCGTCAGCTGGTGCTCGTGTCGAATCCGCTCGAACACGGCGTCGCGGAGCCCGACGTCCTCGACCAGCGTCGCCGCGTAGTGCGCGCCGATCGCGAGGTCGGTCTTCGCCAGCACCATGCCCATGTTGTTCAGCATCGCCCGGAAGAAGGGCCATCGATCGTGCATCTCGGCGAGCAGCGCTCGATTGCGGGGGTCGGCGGCGAACGACTCGAACGCCGTGCCGGCGCCGAACCAGCCCGGGATGTTGAGGCGGCACTGGCTCCAGCCGAACACCCAGGGGATCGCCCGCAGGTCCTCGATCCGGTCGGAGTTCCTTCGCGACGAGGGCCGGCTGCCCACGTTCAATGACGCGATCTCACCGATCGGCGTGATCGACCGGAAGAACTCGACGAACCGGCCGGGTCGGTCGACCGCGGTGCCGTCGATGAGGCCACGATACGTGTCGAGCGCGAGCTCGGACAGGGCGTCCATCGCCTCGCCGAACCGGTCGGCGTCCTCGCCGAGTTGCTCCTCGTCGAGGCACGTGGCCTCCAGCGTCGCGGCGAGCAGCGTCTCGAGGTTGCGCCTCGCGGACGCCGGCTGCGAGTACTTGGCGGCGACCATCTCGCCCTGTTCGGTGATGCGCAGCGCGCCGTGTACCGAGCCCGGCGGCTGGGCGAGGATCGCCTGGTAGGCGGGGCCGCCGCCGCGCCCGACGGTGCCACCCCGGCCGTGGAAGAGACGGATGCGGACGCCGGCACGCTCGGCAGCGGCCACGAGGGCTCGCTGGGCCCGGTACAGCTCCCACTGCGAGGCGACGTAGCCGCCGTCCTTGTTCGAATCGGAGTAGCCGATCATCACCTCCTGCCAACCACCTCGGCTCGCGACGAGGCGCGAGTACCGCTCGTGGGCGAGCATCTCGGTGAGCGTCACGTCCGACCGGCGGAGATCGGCGATCGTCTCGAAAAGCGGGACGACATCGACGGCCGCCTCGATCGCGCCGGTGTCGGCGTCGATGCGGACGAGGCCGACCTCGCGAAGCAGGACGGCGACCTCGAGGACGTCGCTCACCGACTGCGCCATCGAGATGACGTAGTGGGGGATCGAGCGCTCGCCGAAGCGCCGGTGCGCCGACGCTGCCTCGGCGAGCAGGTCGAGCTCGCCCCGGGCCTGGTCGGAGTAGGGGGCCGCCGGGATGCGGAGCGGGCGGGGGCGGGACAGCTCCGCCGTGAGCACCGCCCCGCGTGTCGGCTGGTCGAGCGACGCGTAGTCGGTCGACACGCCGGCGACGCGCAGGAGCTCGGCCACGACCTCCTCGTGCACGGCGGAGTTCTGACGCAGATCGAGCCCGCACAGGTGGGTCCGGAAGATCTCGACGCCCCGGCGAACCGGGTCGACCCTCGCGTCGGCGAGCTCGCCGGCGCCGTGGGAGCGGAGCGAGTCGATCACCACGTCGAGGTCGAGGAGCAGATCGTCGACCGAGGTGTACGGGTCGAGGTCGGCATGCGGGGGCGGGCCCGGCACGTCGTGGAGCACTCGCGCGGCCATCGCCCAGAGTCGGGCGTGGATCCCGCGGAGGGCTCGTCGGTACGGCTCGTCGGCGCGGAACGGGGAATCGTCGAGGGACGCATCAGCCAGCGTCGTGAGATCGTCGGTCGGGGTGATGAGTCGCGCCGACATGGACAGCTCCCGGGACAGCGCGACCAACGCGACGAGGTGGTGGCGGTAGGCCTCGGTCGCCTGCATCTCGACGGCGAGCGCCAGGACCGAAGCCGTGACGTAGGGATTGCCGTCTCGGTCGCCGCCGATCCACGACCCCATGGCGATCGCACGGGGGTTGTGGATCGACTCTCCGAGCCGCTCGGCGACGAGCTGTTCGAGGTCGCGCTGCAGCTCGGGGATCGTGCGGAAGATGCTCGACCGGTAGTAGCGCAGCGCCTCGTTGATCTCGTCGCGGACCCGCAGCTTCGACAGACGGACCTCGGCGGTCTGCCAGAGCGCGAGCACCTCGGCGTGCAGGGCCCGATCGATCTCGGCGATCTCCGAACGGCTTCCGGCAGCCCGGTGACGACGTTGCAGCAGCGCTGCCACGTCGTCGACGTGATCGAGGACGGTCTTGCGCCGGACCTCGGTCGGGTGGGCGGTGATCACCGGGGAGACGACGAGCTCACGGAGCTCGGCGGCGATCGCGGCCTTGCCGACACCCTGGCGGAGCAGGCGGTCGAAGCTGGCCGGCAGGCTGCCTTCCTGCGACGCGCTGCCCGAGTCGCGGTGGTACCTGCGCCGCCGCTCCTGATGGAGATCCTCGGCCGTGTTGGCGAGCAGCGACAACCAGCCGAACGCCCGGATCAGGTGGACCTGGTGGTCGATCGGGGCGGCGCCGAGGACGGCGACCAGCTCAGCGATCGGGTCCTTGCCGTCGCGCCGGAGCTGCACCGCGGCCTGTCGGGTTCGCTCGACGAGCTCGAACGCGGACTCGCCTGCCTGTGTACGGAGCACGTCGCCGATGAGGTGCCCGAGCAGACGGATGTCGTCCCCGGCGTCGAGGGAGGGGCCCGCGTGGCGCGATCGGCCGGCGTCGCTCAGAGGGGTCGCGTCGTCCGTCATCCCCGTCGAGCGTAGGACGTCTCCGTCGACCCGGCGAGCGGGTGCGCCTGTTCACGAGGTGTTCGTCGACGCGCCGGTCGTCGCTGAGTACCCTGCGGATCGATGGCAGATCCGAAGGTGCTCGTGATGGTGCTGGCCGGTGGGGAGGGCAAGCGCCTGCTCCCCCTGACGACGGATCGTGCGAAGCCGGCGGTGCCGTTCGGCGGCACGTACCGGATCATCGACTTCGCGCTGTCGAACTTCGCGAACGCCGGCTATCTGAAGATCGTCGTGCTCACGCAGTACAAGAGCCACAGTCTCGACCGGCACATCAGCCAGACGTGGCAGTTCTCGAACCTGCTCGGCAACTACGTGGCCCCCGTGCCGGCACAGATGCGGCGAGGTCCGCAGTGGTTCCAGGGTTCGGCGGATGCGATCTATCAGAACCTCAACCTGATCAACGACGAGCGGCCCGACGTGGTGTGCGTGTTCGGCGCCGATCACATCTACCGCATGGATCCGCGCCAGATGGTCGATCGGCACCTCGAGAGCGGGGCAGGTGTCACGGTGGCAGCGATCCCGGTGCCGAAGCACGAGGCGACGGACTTCGGGGTCATCGAGTCCGCCGAGGACGGCCGGATCCTCGCCTTCCACGAGAAGTCAGCCGACCCGCCGACGATGCCCGGCGACGAAACACGGTGCCTGGCGAGCATGGGCAACTACGTCTTCGACACCCAGACCTTGATCGACATCGTCACGCCGAACGCCGACGCGCCGCTCAACGACATGGGCGGCGACGTCATCCCGGCGCTCACCCAGCAGGGCGTCGCGCACGTCTACGACTTCTCGACCAACCTGGTGCCCGGTCAGGACGAGCGCGAGCGTGGCTACTGGCGCGACGTCGGGACGCTCGACATGTACTTCGAGACCAACATGGATCTCATCGCGCCGGTCCCGATCTTCAACCTCTACAACGACTCGTGGCCGGTGTTCACCTACCGGCGACCGCTCCCGCCCGCCAAGGTGTCGCGCGGGCTCGGCGGCGAACCGTCGTTCGTCGACGGGTCACTCCTGTCCCAGGGGTCGATCGTGTCGGGTTCGCACGTGGAGCGTTCGATCATCAGCCCGAGCGTCTACATCGACCACGACGCCCACGTGACCGACTCGATCATCATGGAGGGCGTCCACGTCGGCGTCGGGGCGCGGCTCAAGCGGTGCATCATCGACAAGAACGTGGTCGTGCCCGACTGGGCCAGGATCGGTCTCGACCCGGACGAGGATCGCCGGCGGTTCGCCATGACCGACGCCGGCATCGTGGTCGTCTCGAAGGGCCAGAAGATCGAACCGTAGCGAATTTCAGTTCGTGCCTGGCACGAACTGAAATCAGGTGTCGGCGAGGGCGGCCACGACCGGGGCGAACGGCTCGATGTCGTTCTGGCCGACGATGACGTAGCTGAACCCCCACCGTTCGCGCCGCTCCTGGAGGTCTGCGATCAGCTTCGTCGGCGGTCCGACGAGCGCGAACGGGGATGCCCGGATCACCTCGACCGCCGCGCCGGTGAACTGCGCCAGCGTGTCGTAGGCGGCTGCCTCGTCGTCCGTGACGAACACCATGAAGGCCCGGATGTTCAACTCGATCGCGTCCGAGCGGCCGGCTTCGTCGGCCGCGGCGCGCACGATCGCCACCTTCTCGTCGACCGCCTCCGCCGTCATCGATGCGAACGCCGACTCGTCGACCGCTCCGGAGGTGAGCGTCGCGTTGATGCCGACGATGTCGGCTTCACGCGCCGCGAACCGCAGGACACGCGGCCCGCCGCCTCCGATGAGCACGGGTGGGAGCGATTGGACGGGCTTCGGGAGCCCGTCGTAGTCGGTGATCGTGTAGTGCTCGCCACGGAAGGAGAACGGACCTGGGCCGAGCGCCCCTTTGATGACGGCGAGCCCTTCGACGAGGCGGCCGACGCGCGCGCCGGGCGGGTCGTAGGGGATCCCCGATCGCTCGTAGTCGCTGACCATCCAGCCGGCGCCGAGCCCGATCTCGACCCGGCCGTCGGAGAGCACGTCCATCGTGGCGAGCTCCTTCGCGAGCACGACCGGGTGCTTGTAGTCGTTGTCGTACACCAGCGCACCGAGGCGCAGCGAGGTCGTCGCGTCGGCTGCGCACTGCAGCGCCGGGACGGGAGCCAGCTGGTCGCCGAAGTGGTCGGGCATCGTCATCGTCGAGTAGCCCGCATCTTCGACCCGGCGGGCGAGATCGGTCCACTCGCGTCGCTCACCGGTCGCGTTCACCTGGACCCCGAACCGGAAGGGACGTTTCGTGGAATCCGCCGTGGTGGGCCCCGTCGTCATGTTCGGCACCGTAGCCGTCGATCCGACGACGCGGCTGACCTCGTTCGCACCGACACGCTCGGTAGTGTCGGCAGCACTGTGACGCGTCTCAGCTGGGTCTTCCGTTTGGCGCTGGTCGTCGGCGCCGGGGCGCTGCTCGTGACCTCGACCGTTGTCGGGATCGCACCGCGGGTGTGGCGGATCGCCAACGCGCACGAGGAGACGCCGGTCGAGCTCCCCGACTTCGCCGATCTCGCCCAACGCTCGTACGCCTACGACGCCGCGGGCCGCGAGATCGCCGTGTTCGAGCTCGAGAACAGCCAGCCGATCGCCTTGGACGACGTCCCCCCGCACGTGATCGACGCGTTCCTCGCGGTCGAGGACAACGAGTTCTGGGTGCACCACGGCGTGAACGTGCGCAGCCTGTTCCGGGCGGTGCTGTCGAACTTCGCGACCGAGGGCCCGATCCAGGGCGCGTCGACGATCACGATGCAGGTCGTCAAGAACGACTACATGGCGGGGTTCGAGCGCGACGGTCGGTACAAGATCCTGCAGGCGACGTATGCCGTCCGGCTCGAGAAGAGCAAGTCGAAGGAGGAGATCCTCGAGCGCTACCTGAACACCGTCTTCTTCGGTCAGAACTCGTACGGGATCGCCGCCGCAGCCGAGACCTACTTCGGCAAGCCGGTCCAACAGCTCACGTTCGTCGAGGCTGCCTTCCTCGCCGGGCTGGTGCAGGCGCCGTCCAGCTACGACCCGATCAACAACCCCGCTCGGAGTCGAACCCGTTTCGACCAGGTGCTCCGCCGTCTGGAGGAGGACGGGCTCGTCACCGAGGCCGAGCGCGTCGAGGTCGAGGAGACGTTCGCGCTCCCGGTCCGGGCGTTGCGTCGCGAGGAGCGGGCGACCGTCCGCACCTACTACACCGAGGCGCTGCGCGACTACCTCCTGAACCGCTCCGACATCCTGGGCGAGACCTACCAGGAGCGGTACACGCGGCTGTACCGGGGGGGCCTGCACATCCACACCACGCTCGATCCCGCACTCCAACGGCGCGCCGAGGCAGCGCGGGACGAGCTGCCGGACAACAACCTCGGCATCGATGCGGCGATCACCTCGCTCGACACGAAGACCGGTGCGATCCGGGCGATGGTCGGTGGCAAGGGCTTCGACCCGGGTCAGAACGAGGTGAACCTGGCGCTCGCGCCGAGCCAGACCGGGTCGAGCATCAAGCTGTTCATTCTCGCCGCCGCCCTCCAGGCCGGAGCCACGCCCGAGGACGTGGTCGACGGCACGCACCCGTGCCGGCTCCCCAACGAGGGCGACCCGAACGAGCCGTTCTTCGAGATCCGCGGCGGTGTGAACGGTGGGGTCGACACCCTGCGGCGCCACACCGTGAGATCGATCAACTGCGCGTTCGCCCGCACGTCCCAGATCGTCGGGTTGAACCGGGTCGTCGACACGGTGTACCGCATGTCGCAGAGCGCGTACCTGTACCGCGGGCAGCCCGCCGAGGAGCGCGAGCCGATCCAGCCCTACTCGGCGTTCGCGACCGGCGCGAACGAGTTGAGCACGCTCGACATGGCCGCTGGCATCCAGACGATCGCGAACGAGGGTGTCCACCAGGACCCCTACTACGTCGAGTACATCGAAGACTCCACGGGGGAGCGGATCTACACGCACTTCGACCCGGGCACCGAGGTCCTCGACCGTCAGGTCGCGCTCACCGCCATCGACATCATGAAGGGGGTGCTCACCGGTGGCACGGCGAGCCGCGAGCTGTCGGACTTCGCGAGCCGCCGCCCGGCGTTCGGCAAGACGGGCACCCAGCAGAGCAACTGGACGGCGTTCTTCGTCGGTGCGACGCCCGAGCTGTCGACCGCGGTGATGGTCCGGGACCCCGATCGCTACACCGAGATGCGCAACATCCCCCAGTTCTCCGCGGCTGGGGTCGATCGGGTGCAGGGCGGGACGTTCCCCGCACGGATCTGGGGCGCGTTCATGGAGGACGTCGGTCTCGACCAGTTCGAGTTCGCCGACTGGGATCGACCCGGTCCGCAGCCCCGCGGGCCGGCACGCCTCTACCTGCCGGGCACCGAGTGCGTGTACGAGATCGTCGGCTACCAGCCCGCGCCGACCCCGGTGCCCGCGGAGACACCTCCGGCTGAGGAGGCACCTCCTGCCGAAGGCAGCGCACCGCAGGGCTTCCGTCTCCCCACGGCGACACCGACCGCGGCACCGACCACCGAACCGGCGCCCGAACCGACCACACCGCCCCCGCCGACCACCCCGCCGGAAGGAACCGACCCCCCCGAGACGACCACGGTGACCACGCTGCCGCCGGTGCCGATCTACGCCCCCCTCGAAACGGGAACTACCATCCCTCCCGATGTCCTCGACCCCAACGCACCGATGCCGTCCGTCCCGCTCGAGCAGGCCGTGCGGCCGTGCTGATCGGGTGACACGATGACGGCGCCGTTGCTCGAGCTGCAGGCGGCCGACACGATGGCCGATCAGCTCCGGCACCGGCGGGGCAACCTCCCGGAGCGCGAGCAGTTGCAGGCGGCGAAGAACGACCTCATCCGCTGGGACCAGTCGCTCCAGACGGTCCGTCGCCGCCTCGACGAACTGAACGCCGAGATCGAGCAGGCCGAGCAGCGTTCTCGCTCCATCGACACCAAGAAGTCGAGGCTGCAGGCCCAACTGAAGACGGTGATCGCTCCCCGTGAAGCCGAGGCGTTGCAATCCGAGATCGCCGTGCTCGACCGGGAGCGCCGCGAACTCGACGACGCGGAGCTCGCGGCGCTCGAGGAGCAGTCACGGCTCGACGACGACCTGCAGGGCCTGCTCGCCCAGGAGGAGCCGCTCCGCGAGGCGTTCCTCGCCGCCGACGCCGTGCTCTCGTCCTCGCAGGCCGACATCGACGGCGAGCTCGACCGGATCGCCCGACGCCTGCAGGGCCTGCGCGACGCGGTCGACGCGAAGCTGCTGAAGCAGTACGACCGTCTCCGTCAGCACCACGTCGTCGCCGCCGCCGGACTGTCCGGGTCGCGGTGCGACGGTTGCCACCTCGACCTGTCGGCCGCCGAGCTCGACGAGGTTCGTGGCACCGCTGCCAAGGCCGGCGGCATCGCCGAGTGTCCGCACTGCGGCCGGCTGCTCGTCGTCTAGGCCGCGACGACCGTGTTCCTCTGGTTCATCGGCACGGTCGTCGTCACCGTCTGGTGGGTGTTCCGCGATCCGGCGTTCGATCATCGCCTGCTGGTCGTCGGCGCGGTGCTGCCGCTCGCCGAGCTCGCCGTCGGCGGCGCACGGGTGCTCCACAGCATCACGTTCGCCGTCGTGCTGCTCGCCGTGCTGATGCTGGCCACCCCGGGCCGCAGACCGATCCGCAAGATGCTGCTCGGACTGCCGATCGGGCTGCTGCTCCACCTGGTGTTCACCGGTGCCTGGCGAACCGCGAGCGTGTTCTGGTGGCCGTTCGGCGGCGTCGGTTTCGGGGATGCCACCCACCCGGTGGCCGCTCGCGGGTGGTGGAACGTGCCGCTCGAGGTCGCGGGGCTCGCCCTGTGCTGGTGGGTGTACCGCCGCGCCGACCTCGGTGACCCCGACCGGCGGGCGTGGTTCCGCCGGACCGGTCAGCTCTCCCTGCCGCTCCCCGGTTGATGATTGTGGTTCACTGGCACCGTGCTGTACCTCGTCCGCCACGGCCGTACCTCCGCCAACGCACGCGGCCTGCTCCAGGGCAGACTGGACCCGCCCCTCGACGAGGTCGGACGGGCTCAGGCGGCGGCGATCGCGGCGATGGTGGGGGAGGTCGACGAGGTGATCACGAGCTCGCTCGTGCGCGCCCGGGAGACCGCGTCGCGCTTCGGGCGGGAGCCGACGGTCGACGATCGATGGATCGAGATCGCGTACGGCGAGTACGAGGGTGTCCCCGCCGGTGAGGTGCCACCCGAGGTGTGGCAGTCGTGGCGGGAGAACACCGAGTACCGCACACGGGGAGGGGAGAGCTTCGGTTCCCTCGACGAGCGGGTCCGGTCGGCGTGCGAGGACCTCCGCGAGCGGATCCACGACCGCAACATCGTGGTGGTGAGCCACGTGTCACCGATCAAGGCCGCGGTCGCGTGGGCCCTCGGGGTGACGATGGAGATCATGTTCCACTGCCATCTCAGCCAGGCCAGCATGTGCCGGATCGACTACGGCCGCTTCGGCCCCGTCGTCCACAGCTTCAACGAGCAGGCCCCTGCGTGACCCGGGCTCGCTGGAGGCGGTCCTCGCACCATCTCCGCGACACGCTCCCAAGGAGGCTGCTGTTCGGCGTGCCGGTGCGAGGGGCGTCTCTCGACACCGCCTCAGAGTGGCGCTGTCGGACCAGACAGGGTCGTGGTCGACGCGGTGTAGAAGCCGAAGATGTCGACGATGACGTGGGTGGAGCCGTCGAAGTTGTAGACCCCGATCGTTTCGAGGTCTTCGGGATCGGCACAGCCGCTGCCGGGACGGCCGAGCCGGGTGACGACCTGGTTCGGTACCGTCTGGCCGGCGACGAAGTTGAGGTTCGAGACGTTCGGCAGCACGCAGATCGTGCCCGGGAAGACGCTCAGGTAGCTCCATGCCGTGGGCCGGGTCACGGTGACGTTCAACACGACGGCCTCGGCCTCGCCGAGCGGGATGTCTCCGAAGCCCGGGAAGTCACCGATCAACCATGCCTCGTCGGGGCCCCAAGGGTCGTCGAGGTCGCGGGAGTCGTAGTAGCGGTAGGGGTCGAGTGGAATGAATCGGCCGGCCTCGCTCGAACGATCCTCGTCGAAGTAGCCGACGACATCGGCCATCACGTGGACGTTGCCGAACTGGTTGTAGAAGTTCACGACCCCGCTCGAGGGAATGCGGACCGTCACCAGGTTCGGTACGGCCTGGCCCGGCTGGTAATTGAGATTCGACGCCAATGGAGGCGTCGCCAGGTCCCCCGGGAACACGGTGAGGTAGCTCCACTCCGTAGCACGAGCGACGGTGACGTTCATCACCACCCCGGTCACGCCCGACGCTGGCACGCCACCCCTCCCGAGCACGTTGAACGCCAACGTTCCGCCGGCTCCCACCGGTGCAACCGGCACGCCGCCGAGGCCATCGCGGGTGTCGAACAGTCGGGACGGGTCGACCGCGTGATATCGGCTCCCGGCCGGGCCTGCGTCGTCGGCGTAGAAACCGACGACGTCGAAGATGACGTGCGCGGTGCCGAATCGGTTCACGACGTTCACCCGACCGCCGTCACCGACCGCGACAGTGACGTGGTTCGGGATCGTCTGCCCCGCCACGAAGTTGAGGTTCGACGAGTCCGGCTGCGGCACTCCTGAGGGCCATACCGTCAGGTAGCTCGACGCCGTCGGCTGCGTGACGGTCACGTTCATCACCACGGCCGCAACGCCGCCCGACGCGACACCGCCTTGCCCGGTGATCTGCACGTCGATCGGCGTGTTCTCCGCCAACGGCCCCACAAGGCCGTTTCGACCCACCCCGGTCCGGGTGTCAAGGATTCGCGCCGGGGCCAACGGAGTGAACTCTCCGTACGGATCCGAGATCCCGTTCGCGGCGACGACGTCGCCAGGAAGTGGGGCTGCTCGTCCGTCCCCAGTCGCTGCCGACATCATCAAGGCGATGATCAGGCCTGATGCACATGCGAACCGCAATGACTTCGATGCCCGTCCGTGTCGCAACATCACGTGCCTCTTTCTCGTAGAGACCCGCCTCACGTCAATCGTGTGGTGCAGCGCGAGCGCGCGTCCAGTGCCGAATGGCCCCGGGCGCCGCTCGGGGGTTGACGATGGGGAGCATGTTCCATTGCCTCTCAAGGCCCGTTCTCAGGAAGCTCTTGCGCACCATCTGCGCAAGAACCTCCCCAGAACGGCTGCCGTGGACCGTGACACCCCTCCGTCATGATCGACGTCATGGACGACGACATGCGCGAGCACACCGATCCCACCGATGACGACGAGCTCACCCCCGACGAGCTCGAGCAGATCGCTCGCAGCCTGGCGATGGACGGCAGTCTCGGCCGAGCCGACGCGCAGCGGGCCGCGACGGTCCTGCGCGAGGCGGCGGCGAGGGGACGGCATCCGGCGCGCCGACGACTGCCGCTCAAGTCCTGACCACTCGCTGCCGACAACTCACATCGTGCCGGCCGCCACGAGAGTGGCGGAACTCGACGACTGGCGGTCGGCACGCCAACGCTCGTTGCGATGGGGAGTCGGTCTGTCAGCGTGGTGTGTACGACCCCCACACGATGCCGCTGAACTCACCGTCGCCGAACTCGCATCGATCGAGTCGCCCGTGCCTGGGCGCAGGCTTGCTGACGCGCTCAACCTGACCTTCGAACTCGAACTCGAACGCATACGGGATGAGCCGCTGTGTGCTGCCCACGACGAACCCTGGCGTCCAATCGCCCTGTCCTGGTGCGACGACGATCTCGACTTCGCCGAGATGGTCGCAGTGGAGTGTCAGCGCCTCGCCGCCGGGTGGAGCGGCATGGACGGGAGCTGCGAGTCCAATGCTCGCTCCGGCCATGAGACTGGTCACCACTATCCGCTTCAGCATGGAACCCTCCTCGCAAGCGATTCCCCCTCGTGCCATCCTGAAGTGGGGTGTGTGCTGAGGTCAATCGCTCGATCGGGTGTTTGGGCTGGCGGCACGTGGGTTCGGCCCAGGCGGAGGCGGGACACCGGCTACACCTCGTTCCGACGTTGCGATGGTGAGTCGGTCTGTAAGCGGGATTCTGTAGCGCTGTCGCGCCGGTGGCCATCCATCTGTGCGGCCTACCCGGAGGTGTGGAGCGGGCCGCTCACCTCCTGCTTGACCTTGCTCCGGGTGGAGTTTGCCGAGCCGTGCCGGTCGCCCGGCACGCTGGTGCGCTCTTACCGCACCGTTTCACCCTCACCTGTGACGGTCGTGTCGCCACGGCCGTCCATCGGCGGTCTCTCTCTGTTGCACTGGTTCGTGAGGTCACCCCCACCTGGCTCTCGCCAGCACCCTGCCCTGTGGAGTCCCGACTTTCCTCGACACGGACGAACCGTGCCGCGGCCACCCGGCCGACTCACCATCGCACCACGAGCATACGGCGGCGGGGGCACAGTCAGGGGTGGAGGACGTGGGCGACGTCGGGAGGGGTGCGGTTCTCGACGAGGTCGCCGAACACCTGGACGACGGCATCGGGACCATCGCCGTGTTCGATGCGCACCAGGTCGCCGACGAACTCGATGAACGGCGTCCACGCGGCGGCGAGTCGTTCCTCGACGCCACCGGGACCCCAGTCGGCGCGGCGCTTCTCGATCTGTGACGGAGCGAAGAACAACGCAGGTGCCGGGCCCGGCAGCACGCCGACGGGCGCGCCACGGTCCTCCCAGTGCGTGATGCCCACGACCATCGAGTGCGTCAGGTCGTCGCCGTAGCGCTCGTGCACGCGACGCACGACGTCCGCGGAGCCACTCATGTCGACGAACACGACCCGACCGTCGGGCAGGTCGTCGACCTCGTCGTACGTGAACACCCCGTCGTAGCACCCGAGGGAACGGACGAAGGCGGCGTTCGCGGCCGAGGTCAGGCCCAGAACCTGCACCGCCTCCCGGCGGCGCAGGAGGAACGCCGTCCCGAACGCGGTCTTGCTCGACGCGCTCCCCAGCACCACGGTGCCGGCTCCGAACACATCGTTGTCGTCGAGCGCGTCGTCGATGAGGAACGACGTGACGAACAGTGGCCGGTAGCGCATCTGCTCGGCCTCGGCGTCCGGGGAGTAGCCCGGGTCAGCGGCGCATCGCGTGTAGTGGTTGTAGACGACCGGCAACGCTGCCCGCTGCGCCGACGAGTCGACGAGCGATCCCTCCGTGATTCGCGCCGGTTCGATCACGAGCTCGGTCGACATCGGCAGGTAGCCGAACACCCGCTCGCCCTCCACCACACCGTCGCACCGCGACTCGACGACGTCGGCGAAGCCCCACACCGGGACCCGTCCCCACGGGACCTCGTCGCCGAGGTCCGGCGCCGGGAAGAACGTCCAGTACCCGAGGAGGTCGCCGGCCGCAGCGTACGTGACGTTGTTCGCGGTCAGGCCGAACGACCGTACCCGGAGTCGCACCTGCCCCTCACCCAGCTCGGCCGGTTC
>DATHUU010000088.1:0-6422 GCA_035461925.1 Ilumatobacter sp. | reverse complement strand
ACCGGAGCCGAGGGCGTCGTACGGACACTGCCCAGCCGGCCCACGTTCCCCTCCCGTGATTTCGACCCGTCCCAGGCCCGTCGCGACCGCGACGACTCGGGTGTCCAACCCCGACCCCAGCGCGCGGCGCGTGGCACCTCAGGAGGCAGCGTGGAACCGACCACCGTACGTCCCCGACGGTTCGACCAAGCACAGGAGGTCGCCGACAAGTTCAAGGAGGGCCAACCGGTCATCATGAACCTGGAGGGTTCCGATCGTGAGGTCGCCCGTCGCCTGATCGACTTCGCGAGCGGGCTCTGCTACGCCCTCGACGGCTCGATGGAGAAGGTCGCCAACGGCGTGTACCTGCTCAAGTCGCCGCCCGGACGTGGGCGCTACGACGACTACGACGACTGACCCTGGACCGAACGACTCCGGAACGACCGATGACCGATCTCACACCCAGCCAGCTCTCGAGCGCCACCTTCCGAACGGTCCGCAAGGGCTACGACCCCGACGAGGTCGACGCCTTCCTCGCGCAGGCAGCTGCCGCGCTCGAGGCGGCGCAGCAACAGGCGACCGCGATGGAGGCCCGGGCCCGTGCCGCCGTCGCGCGGTTGCAGGAGGCCACGGCCGCCCAGCAGGTCGGCGGAGTGCCCATCACCGCGCCCGAGCCGCCTCCGGCGCCCGCCGCGGTGCGAGTCGGGCCCGACGAGGCCGAGACCATCTCCCGGACCCTGCTCCTCGCGCAGCGCACCGCCGACACCACGATCGCCGAGGCGCGGGCCGAGGCCGAGCGGATCGCCGCCGAGGCGCGCGCCGAGGCCGAGACCACGCTGGACTCCACACGCGAGATGTCGGCGAAGCTGCTGGCCGACGCCAAGGACGACGCGCGCCGGCTGACCGAGGAGGAGCGCGAGGCCGCGTTGAACGAGGTCGAGTCGCTCAAGGCACGTCGCGAGTTCCTCGTCGGTGACGTCGACCAGCTCGAGCAATTCCTCATCGATCAACGCGAACGGCTGCGCAGTGCCGCCCGTCAGATCGAGGCGATGTGCGAACGCGTCCCGTCCGGGCTCGGATCCGTCCGCCCGCCGGCGCTGTCGGCCGCCGACGACAGCACGCCCGACGAGCCCCTCGACGCGACGGAGGAGCTGATCGTGCCACCCGAGGCGGCCGGGCCCTTCGCTGGCATCGACGAGCTCGTCGACGCGATCGAGCAGGCGGGCGCCGAGGCGCCGGTCGGCACCGGGGATTGGGTCGAGCCCGACGATCCGGGTCCGAACGTCGACGAGGCCGAGGCTCCCTACCTCCCGACGCGAAACCATTCGTCGGACTGAACGCCGCCGTCGGTATCCTCGACGGTCAACGGCGTTGACGAGGCCATCACCTCCGAGCCTCCGGAAGAACGGCGCAAGCCCAGTAGAACCGGACGGGTCCAGCCCGTGATCGCTGGCGCAACCGAGTGGCCGGCTCCCGTGGGGGTCGGCAAGGCAGGGTGGCACCGCGGGCTCCGGCTCGTCCCTGACCAACCGAGTCAGATCAGGAGCCACCGTGAGCGCCAGCAACCGTTACCCCACCGTTCCCTCGCAGCCGAACCTCCCGCAGATCGAGCGCGAGATCCTGGACCGCTGGGACCGAGAGCAGACGTTCCAGCGCTCGGTCGACCAGCGCGATGTGGGCACCGACGGTGACAACGAGTTCGTCTTCTACGACGGCCCGCCGTTCGCCAACGGGCTGCCGCACTACGGCCATCTGCTGACCGGCTACGTGAAGGACGCGGTGCCGCGGTACCAGACGATGCGGGGCCGCCGTGTCGAGCGTCGCTTCGGATGGGACTGCCACGGCCTGCCGGCCGAGGTGCAGGCCGAGAAGGAGCTCGGGATCGCCGGGCATCCCGAGATCCTCGAGTTCGGCGTCGAGGCGTTCAACGACGCCTGCCGGACGAGCGTGCTGCGGTACACCCGGGAGTGGCAGGACTACGTGACCCGTCAGGCGCGCTGGGTCGACTTCGACAACGACTACAAGACCCTCGATCTCGACTACATGGAGTCGGTGATGTGGGCGCTGAAGATGCTCTGGGACAAGGGGCTGATGTACGAGGGGTTCCGGGTGCTGGCGTACTGCTGGCGCTGCGAGACGCCGCTCAGCAACACCGAGACCCGGATGGACGACGTGTACCGCGACCGCCAGGACCCGGCGCTCACGGTGTGGTTCCAGCTCGAGACGGGGGAGCGGATCCTCGCCTGGACGACCACCCCGTGGACGCTGCCGGCGAACCTGGCGCTGGCCGTGGGCCCCGAGGTGGAGTACGCGGTGATGGAGGAGGACGGTGAGCGCTACGTGCTCGCCGCCTCCCGGCTGGACGCGTACGAGAAGGAGCTCGCGGGCGCCACGCAGGTCGGGACGCTGATGGGATCCGATCTCGTCGGACGGCGCTACGAGCCGATGTTCGACTACTTCGCCGACCGTGAGCGGTTCGGGACCGAGGATGCCTTCCAGGTCCTCGGCGCCGACTTCGTCTCGACCGAGGACGGCACCGGTGTCGTCCACATGGCACCCGGGTTCGGCGAGGAGGACCAGATCGCGTGCAACGCCGCCGGCATCCCGACGCTCTGCCCGATGGACGAGCACGGTCAGTACACCGCCGAGGTGCGCGATTGGGTCGGCCAGCACGTGTTCGACGCGAACCCCCACGTCATCCGGCATCTCAAGGACCAGGGCGTCGTCGTGCGGCACGACAGCTACGACCACTCGTATCCCCACTGCTGGCGCTGTGACCAGCCGCTCGTCTACCGGGCGATCTCGTCGTGGTTCGTCAAGGTGACCGAGTTCCGGGACCGGATGGTCGAGCTCAACCAGCAGATCACGTGGGTCCCCGATCACGTCAAGGACGGGTCGTTCGGGAAGTGGATCGAGAACGCCCGTGACTGGGCGATCAGCCGGAACCGCTTCTGGGGGTCACCGATCCCGGTCTGGAAGAGCGACGACCCGAACCACCCGCGGATCGACGTGTACGGATCGCTCGCCGAGCTGGAACGCGACTTCGGTGTGCAGGTGACCGACCTCCACCGTCCGGCGGTCGACGAGCTCGTCCGGCCGAACCCCGACGACCCGACCGGGCGGTCGATGATGCGGCGCGTCCCCGAGGTGCTCGACTGCTGGTTCGAGTCGGGGTCGATGCCGTTCGCCCAGGTGCACTACCCGTTCGAGAACGCCGAATGGTTCGAACACCACTATCCGGGCGACTTCATCGTCGAGTACATCGGGCAGACCCGCGGCTGGTTCTACACGATGCACGTGCTCGCGACCGCGCTGTTCGACCGACCGGCGTTCTCGTCGTGCGTGAGCCACGGCATCGTGCTCGGCGACGACGGACGCAAGATGTCGAAGTCGCTGAGCAACTACCCGGATCCGCACGAGATGTTCGACGTCTACGGCGCCGATGCCATGCGGTGGTACCTGCTGTCGTCGCCGATCCTGCGCGGCGCCGACTTCTCGGTCACCGAGACCGGTATGCGCGACACCGTCCGCCACGTGATCCTCCCGTTCTGGAACGCGTACTACTTCCTGACGCTGTACGCGAACGCCGCCGACACCGTCGGTGGCTTCCGCACCGATCAGACCGATGTGCTCGACCGGTACCTGCTGGGCGAGCTCCGCGGGCTCGTCGAGGCGGTCACCGAACGGATGGACGTCTACGACCTGTTCGGTGCGTGTGAGTCGGTCGCGACGTTCCTCGACACCCTCACCAACTGGTACATCCGGCGCAGTCGCGACCGCTTCTGGGACGGGGAGCAGGGTGCGATCGACACGCTGCACACCGCGCTCGTCACCCTCTCCCAGGTCGCCGCGCCGCTCCTGCCGCTCGTGACCGAGCACGTCCACGCCGGGTTGACGGGCGAGGAGGGTGGGAGCGTGCACCTCACCGACTGGCCGATCGCCGAGGTGTTCCCGTTCGACGCCGACCTCCACGCCGGGATGGCACAGGTCCGCGACGCGTGCTCGACGCTGCTGTCGGTGCGCAAGGCGGAGGGATTGCGGGTCCGACTGCCGTTGGCGAAGGCTGTGGTCGCGTCCCCGGCGGCCGATCTGATGGCCCCGCACATCGACATCCTCCGCGACGAGCTGAACGTGAAGTCGGTCGAGCTGACGACCGACGTCGACGCCTACGGCTCCAAGCAGCTCGTGCTCAACCCGAAGACCTTGGGCCCCCGGCTCGGCGGTCGGACCCAGGACGTCATCCGGGCCCACAAGGCGGGGGACTGGACGCTCGTCGGAGACCGGGCGATCGTCGGTGGCATCGAGCTGGAGCCGGACGAGTTCGACTTCCGTCTCGTGTCGGCGGGCGAGGGCGCTGTGGCCACGTTGAAGACGTCCGACGGAGTGGTGGTGCTCGACACCGCGGTGACCGACGAGCTCGAGCGAGAGGGTCTCGCCCGCGACCTGATCCGCCAGATCCAGCAGGCGCGGCGCGACACCGGGCTCGACGTCAGCGACCGCATCGTGCTCACGGTGTCCGGACCCCCCGACGTGGTGGACGCCTTCGACGCCCACCGCGAGCTCGTGATGGCCGAGACGTTGGCGACGTCCGCCGACGTGGTCGTCAGTGACGCGCCCACCACCGTGCACGTCGTCCGCAGCTGATGGGCCGCCTGCACGTCCGTGTGCAGCCGGGAGCCCGGCGAACCGCGTGGACCGGGTGGTTCGGCGATCTGCCCAAGCTGGCCGTCGCGGCGCCACCCGTCGACGGCGCCGCGAACGCGGCGGTCATCGACGCGATCGCCGCGTTCCTCGGGGTGCGTCCTCGCCACGTCCGGCTGATCGGCGGTGCGACGTCACGCACGAAGCGCTTCGAGATCGACGGTCTCGACGACGGCGAGATCCGGGCGATCCTGGAGCGGTCGATCCCCAGATGAGCCCGCAATTCCGGCTGCGGAACCGCTAGAGTCCGGCGTTCACATCTGCCGGGAGGTGCCACCGAATGGCCGCTGCAAGCAAGAAGGCGACCGCCAAGAAGGCCGCTGCGCCCAAGAAGGGATCGACGAAGAAGGCGACGGCCGAGCGGGCGTCCACGACCACGTCGAAGCGGGTGCCGGCCACGAGTGCCACGGCAACGAAGACGACTGCGAAGAAGCCGCCGGCCAAGAAGGCCGCAGCCAAGAAGAGCGCCACGAAGGCGACCGGCACGGCGCCGGCCCAGAAGTCGGCAGCCCAGAAGTCGGCAGCCAAGAAGAGCGCCCCGAAGCCGGCAGCCAAGAAGTCGGCAGCCAAGAAGAGCGCCCCGAAGCCGGCAGCCAGGAAGACGTCGGCCAGGAAGACGTCCGCCACGAAGACGTCCGCCAAGAAGACGTCCGCCAAGAAGACCCCCACCAAGATCCCCGCGACGAGCACCTCGACCCACGAGAAGAGCACCACGACGAAGATGACCACCACGTCCAAGACCACGACGCCCGGCGTCGCCGAGCTCCCCAAGCCTCGCTTCAACAAGGACGGCTTCGGCTACACGAAGGACTTCGATCTGTCGTTCGTGAAGCAGATGCACGATGCGCTCCAGGACGAGCGTGTTCGACTCACGGGCCAAGCAAAGCGGCTCGAAGACGAAGCGCATCAGCTCGTCGAAGAGGCGGAGATGGGCGATGTCCAGTTCGACGACGAGGGCGGTGAAGGCGACACGATGGTGGTCGAGCGAGAGCGCGATCTCGCCCTGAGCGCCCAGGCCCGAGAGGCGGTGACCGAGATCGACGCCGCCCTCGACCGGATCAAGGCCGGTACGTACGGCTACTCGGTCGTCTCGGGCCGACCAATCCCGAAGGAGCGTCTCGAGGCGATCCCGTGGGCGTCCGTGCTCGTCGAGGAGAAGGTCGGCGGGATCGGCCGCCGATGAACGTCTCGCCACGCCTCGTGCGTGGCTGGGTCCCGGTGGCCGTGATCGTCGTGGTCGTCGATCAGCTGACGAAGGCGTGGGCGGTCGACCAGCTCGCCGACCGTGACATCGACCTGTTCTGGACGCTGCGGCTGAACCTGTCGTACAACACCGGCATGGCGTTCAGTGCCGGACAGGCGTGGGGACCCGTGATCGGCGTGATCGCGATGCTCGTGGTCGTCGCGCTGCTGCTCAGCATGCGACGTCAATCCGGACGCCTCACGGACCTCGCGGTCGGGCTCATCATCGGCGGAGCGATCGGCAACATCATCGACCGCTTGTTCCGCCAGGACGGCTGGCTCCGCGGCGGGGTCGTCGACTTCATCGACTTCCAATGGTTCCCGATCTTCAACGTCGCGGACATGGGCATCACGATCGGTGGCGCGCTGCTCGTGCTCGCGTCTTACCGGCAGGGACGCCACGAGACGCGGGCGCTCGCAACGGCGGGCGAGGACACCCCGTCGTGATCGTCGAGATCGTGCCGGCGGCGCTGGCGGGCGAGCGTCTCGATCGGATCGTC
>DATHUU010000087.1:0-20976 GCA_035461925.1 Ilumatobacter sp. | reverse complement strand
TAGTCCGTCCTCCGCAGGGGCCGGAGCGCTCCCGGGATGGTGCCATCCGCGACCGGGGCGGCCGTCGATGACAAGCTGGAACGTGATGTCGTCGTTCACCACGATCGCGTCGCTCCTCGCGACGGTCACCGATCCGTCGGTACCGCCCCCCGCCGACCCGGGGGTGTCACCGACCGCGAGCGGGAACGGCTCCGCATCGGGAGCGTTCGACGTGATCGGCTCCATCATCGACAACCTGGGCTACAACGGCTACCAGACCGGTGTCGCCCTCGTCGCCGCCACGGCGGCCGTGATCGGCATGCTCAACCTCGCCGTACATCGGGCGGTCATCGTCCCCGTCGCCGTCGGGGCGTTCTGGGCCGGTTGGCTCGGCTGGAACACGCTCACCGGGCAGGACAACCCGCTGTTCCCCGGCGACGTCAGCGCCACCAAGCTCTGGGACGTCGCGCTCGCGGGGGACAACGGCTTCCTGATCGTCGTGAGCGTCGCCTGCGTCGCTGCGTTCTTCCTGTGGCGCAAGGGGACGGCGCTCGCGAGCCGGCTCTGGCTCTTGCTCGGTGCCGTGCTCGGGGCATCGTTCCTGTACAACCTCGTCGAGGCCGTCCGCGTCGCCTGACCCGCGGTGGGCGTCGGCGGCCGCGTCAGCAGGCGGCGTCGCTGTAGATCAGGGAGTTGGCGGCGGGGGTCTGCAGCGTCGCCGAGACGCGGCTGCCCTCGGCACTCGGCGCCCCCACCGTCAGCTCGATGCCGTCGACCCGGCCGAACACCGACGGGATCGAATACCGGAGGGAGATGCCGTCCGCGTCGGTGTCGTCGAGGCCGCCGGTCAGCGTCGGGCTCACGTACGTCGACGGGTTGATCGCCGCCGCGATCGCAGCAGCGTGTCGCTGCTCCTCGCTCCCGATCTGCATCGCCGCGACGCGCAGCGGCTTGTCCGCAAGCAGTCGGACGACCTCCTGATACGTCGCGCCGGCGAGCGCCTCGAACGCGTACGCGATGTTGAGCAGGTCGCGGTGCAGGTCGTCGGTGCCGTCGAGGGCAGCGACCACGGGCGTGACGGCGCGGTCGACGAGGAAGGGGTTGGCGCACGTGAACGGCGTGCCCCCGAGACCGACGACGAGCTCGCCGACCGCGTCGGCGTGGCGCTGGTGGTCGTCGGTGAAGCGCTGGACCAGTGCCATCTCGTCGGACGACAGCGCGCCGGTCTCGGCTGCGACGGCGTAGACGTCGATCGCCGTGTACTCGAGCGACTGTGCGGTGCGCAGGAGGGTGAGGTCGGTGATCTCGTCCTCGACCAGCTCGGGGGCGGCGTCGGCGACTCCCAGCCGTCCGGGGTCGTCGCTGCCGCTCCGACCGGTGCCGCAGGCCGAGGCCAGCGCACCGAGCGAGACGGTGAGCGCGCCGTTGCGGATCAGGGCGCGGCGGCCGAGGGTCGGGTTGGGGAGTCGGTGCACGTCAGGCCTCCACCGGCGTCGCGGGGTTCAGGAACAGGTCGTCGCCGGAGAGGCCGGCGACCATGCCGAGCACGGTGGAGTGCCGCGACTCCATCGAGGCGACGGATGCCGCGATCTCGGCGAACCTCGGCGCCTCGATCTCGCCGAGCAGGCCGATGTGCGTCGCTGCGGCGACGTTCTCGAGCTCCTGCGCGGCCTCGATCGGTTCCGCGACCGAGAACGCCTCGACCAGCGAGTCGTAGACATCGTCGTTGCGGGTGTTGGCCGACAGGCCGGCCAGCCCGGCGATCCGGGTCGCGTAGGCCTCGTGCTGCTCTCTGAGGACACCCCACAGATCGTCGGACGAACCCGCTTCGATCGCCGCGTCGTAGAGGTCACGTGCTGCCAGCTCGAGCGAGATCGCGAACGTCGCGATCGACTTGTCGTCGGCGGACAGGCCCGGAGTCGCGGCTGCGGTCGCCGACCGGGTCCCGGTGAGGGCGAGCGCGGCGCCGATGACACCGGCGCCCAACAGGGCACGGCGCGACGACCGGTCGGATGCTGCGTGATCCGCAACGGCGGAGTCAGTCACGGGTGGATGTCCTTTCGAAGTGTTCTGCTGCCATGCGCGGACCACCATGATGGTGTGCGGGCCCGAGGCGACGCCAGTCTAGGAGTCGCGTGCCGGTTGCTCCCGAATCCCGCGGGCGTCAGAAGTCGAGGGCGGACAGCTCGGGGATCCAACGTTCGGCACGCTCGACGGCGCGGCGCCACGTGGCTCGTGCCGCGTCGCGGTCGGCATCGGGTGCCGGATCGACGACGCGAGCCGGCTCCCACGACGCGGACGCCGACGTGAGGTCGCGCCACACGCCCACGGCGATGCCGGCGAGGTAGGCGGCGCCCAGGGTGGTCGCCTCGACGAGCGGCGAGACCTCCACCGGCTTGCCGGTCGCGTCGGCGAGCGCCTGCACGAAGGTCGGGTTCTCGCTCATGCCGCCGTCGACTCGCAGGCTGGGGATCGACAGCGCCGTTTCCGCCTCGGCGGCCTCGACGAGATCGGCGCCGCGGTGAGCGACGCCCTCGAGCACGGCGCGGACCACGTGCCCGCGTCCGGTCCCGCGGGTCACACCGAGCAGTGTGCCTCGGGCGCCGTAGTCCCACTGCGGGGTACCGAGGCCCAACAACGCCGGAACGTACACGACCCCGTCGGTGGAGTCGCAGGTGATGGCGACGTCGTGGCTCGCCGCCGGCGTGTCGATCAGGCCGAGGTCGTGTTGGAGCCATTCGACGTTGCTCCCCGCGGACAGCATGATCGCCTCGGTGCCCCACATGCGTTCGCCGGCGACCGACCAGGCGACGATCGGGAACGTCCCGTTCGCCGTGCGGTCGGCGACGGTGGGCGTCGCCGAGCCGGTGCACAGGTCGAGCATGCCGCCGGTCCCGAACGTGATCTTGGCCATCCCGGGCTCGATGCACCCCTGCCCGACGAGGGAGGCCTGTTGATCGCCGACGAGTGCGGCGAGCGGGGGTGCGCCCTCGACGGCGGTCGCCGTGCCGATGACCCCCGACGTGTCGACGATCGAAGGGAGCATCGCCGTCGGGATGCCGAGGAGCGAGCAGGTCCGTTCGTTCCAGCCTCCCGACGCGATGGAGTAGAGGCCGGTGACGGCGGCGTTGGTGTGGTCGGTCACGTGCAGCGCTCCCTCGGAGAGGGTCCACGCGATCCATGTGTCGACCGTCCCGAAGCACAGGTCCGCGGGGTCGCGGCCACCCGCCGCGTTGGCGAGCAGCCACGAGATCTTGGTCGCTGACTGGTTCGGGGCGAGCGGCAACCCGTGCTCGGCTTTGGCGGTGATGCACTCGCCGACCGTGCGGAGATCCTGCCAGCCGAGACCCGCTCCGATCGGCTTGCCGGTCGCCCGCTCCCACACCACCGTGGACGCGCGTTGGCTCGCGATCCCCACCCCGTCGACCGGGGGGTCGCCGAGGCGGCGCATCACGGCACGGGTGGCATCGAGCACCGTCGCTGCCATCACCGTGGCGTCGAACTCGACGAGCCCGGGGAACGGGCTGGTCGGGCCGCAGGGGCGGTACTCGGCGGCCGCCACCGAGCCGTCCGGGCGGACGATCGCGGCCCGCAGGCCGGTCGTGCCCACATCGATCACCAGGATCATGCTTCCTCCGTTCTGGTGGGTGCCGATCCGCTCGGCCGGAACCCCTTGGCCCGTAGCCGCCGTCCCAGCGAGCCGCCGACCAACCCGGCCCCAGCGACGACCGAGAGGTTGAACAGGGCTGCGAACCAGTTCACGTCGCTCCCGCGCAGGAGTCGGATCGTGATGAACACCGCCTGGGCGGCGGTGTACGTACCGATCGCGGTCACGAGCGCATGGGTCAGCGGCAGGTCGAGTCGCTGCACCCACGCTGCGCATCCGGCGCCCAGGACGAAGTCGATGACCGCACCGATCGACAGCCAGAACGCGAGCGTCGTGTCGTCGCGGCTCTCCGCCGCCCACCGGGCACCGATCGAGAAAGGCACCGCGAACACGAGCGACACCGACGCCCCGGCACGGAGTGCGTCGACGTCCCAACGGCGCGTGGTCACGGCCACGATGGTGCCCCGAACGGCGACGGAATGCCCAACTTGCCCGGGTTGAGGATGCCGCGCGGGTCGATCGCGCCCTTCATCGCGACGACGACGTCGAGCGCGGGACCGAGCGCCTCGGTCATGAACCGCGAGCGGTTGAGCCCGATCCCGTGATGGTGCGACAGGTTGCCTCCGGCTGCGAGCACCGCCCGTTGACCGGCGTCCCAGAGTGCCACGTACGTCGACTCCACGGCGTCCGGCGGTGGGGTGGCGGCGAACGTGAAGTAGAGGCAGGCCCCGTCGAGGTAGCTGTGGGAGAGGTGACAGCTGGCGACGCGGACATGTGGCACCGCGAGCATCGCCGCGGTGGCTGCGCCGTGCACGGCCCCGAGGTACGACCACGGAGCGGCGACCTCCATCGTGTCGACGACGAAGCCCTTCCGCGTGAGCCCCTGGAGGGCCGACGTGTCGTTGCGGTGGCGGCTCCACGCATCGACCAGCGCTGGGTCCCCGGGTTGGCCGAGGGCGGCACCGACGTCGTCGACGACGAGCATGGCGGCATCGACGATCCGTTCGTCCCCTTCGTCGAGCACCAGCAGGACGCATCGGTCACCGTCGCCCCCGTGCCCGCGCGCCGACTCGATGCCGTCGTAGAGACGAAGCACGGCCGGGGTCGAGCCGGCGCGGACGATGCGCCGGCACGCCTCGAACCCGTCGGCGAGCGAGGCGAACCAGTAGGTGGCACGTCGCTGTGCCGACGGCACGGGGTGTGCCCGGAGCCAGACCCGGGTGATGATCCCGAGCGTCCCCTCCGAGCCGATGAACAGCTGGTTCAGGTCGGGGCCGACCGCCGACGCCGGCGCACCACCCGTCCGGATCACCCGGCCGTCGGCGAGGACGACCTCAAGGCCGACGACCATGTCCTCGATCTTGCCGTACCGGGTCGAGTACTGGCCGGCCCCTCGGCACGCGACCCAGCCGCCGACGGTCGCTAAGTCGAAGCTCTGGGGGAAGTGACCGACCGTGAGGCCGTGGTGCGTGCCGAGCGCGCGCTCGAGGTCCGGGCCGAACACGCCGGCGCCGACCTCGACCACGCCGGACACCGCGTCGACGTCGCCGACGTGGTCGAGCCCGGTCAGGTCGAGCACCACACCGCCGAAGACCGGCACGGACGCACCGCACACGCCGCTGCGACCGCCCGCCGCGGTGACCGGGATCGACTGGGCGTCGCAAGCTGCGACCACGGCCGCGACCGCGTCGGTCGACGTCGGCCGTACGACCGCGGCGGCCCGCTGCGGGACCTGCCCGGCGAGCGACCAGTGCAACGCGAGCGGCCACCAGTCGCGGCTCGCCTCGGCCGTCTCACTGGCGGTGGTGGTGACGGTGCACGCACCGGAGGCGACGAGCTCGTCGAGTCGGTCGGCGAGAGCGCCGGGGAGCGGACGGGGTTCGTCGCCGAGGTGGCTCGCGGTGCCGGTCAGCTCGATCGGCGGTGTGGGGCGGGTCATCGGGCGCTCGCTGGGTCGGGCGATGCGGCCAGCTCCTCGGCATCGCACATCGCCTGGTAGGCGGTGACCTGCGACGTGGCCTCGGTGTCCGACCAGCCGAGCTCGGGGGCCAGCAGCGCGGCGACGTCGGCGGCCGCGGCCCGACACGCATCGCGGTCGTGGAGGTGGGCCCGCGTTCGCCTGGTGAGCACGTCGACGAGGCTCGTGGCCATCTCGTGCCGCACGGCGTAGACCGCCTCGGCACGGAGGTAGCGCAAACCCGGCACCAGCGGCTCGCCGAGGGACGGATCGTCGCGGATCAGGTCCTTCACCTCGCCGACGAGGGTGCCGTAGCGTCGGCTGAGGCGATGATGCGGATGGTCGCCGGTCGACGGCCGGTAGCCGTCGGCGCCGAGGAGCGGCAACCGCCGCGTGGGCGACCGGCCGCGCCACCGCGTGTGGGGTCGACCGAGACGGTCCATCACGACGTCGACGGTGTCCTCGGCCATCTGGCGGTACGTCGTGAACTTCCCGCCGGTGACCGACACGACCCCGCTCGTCGACGTGGTGATCTGGTGACGTCGCGACAAGTCGGCGGTGCGTCCGGACGGAGCGGCCTTGACCAGGGGACGCAGACCGGCCCACACCGCGGTCACGTCGTCGCGGGTGATCGGCTCGCCGGTCGGCGGCGTGATCGAGTGGGCCAGTGCCCGCAGGACGTATTCGAGATCGTCGCCGTTCGCCTGCGGATCGTCGAGCCCTCCGACGTGGTCGGTGTCGGTGGTGCCGATGTAGCAGTGCTCGAACGTCCCGTCGGGGAGGGGTCCCCACGGGATCAGGAACAAGCTGCGCTTGTCCTTGGGGACCGAGATGATCACTGCGATGTCGTTGCGGACGAGATGCCACGGCACGGTCAGGTGCACACCCTTCGCCGGACGCACGGAGTCGGGGTCGACCCCTTCGTCGAGTGTCCGGATCTCGTCGACCCACACCCCGGTCGCCGAGACCACCGTGCGCGCGCTCACGGTCAACTGTCCGCCGTCGAGTCGATCGTGGACGACCGCACCGGCGACCGCACCGTCGGTGTCCTTCACGAGCTCGACGACCTCGCACCGGTTGACGACGATCGCACCGTGGTTCGCCGCGGTTCGGGCGACAGTGAGCGTGACGCGGGCGTCGTCGGCTTGGGCGTCGAAGTAGACGAACCCCGACGACAACCGATCGGCGGGAAGCGTCGGACAGTGGGCGAGCGCAGCACCGGCGTCGAGATGACGGTGACGCCGACCGATGCGCAGGCCGCCGGTGAGGTCGTACATCCACAGCGCGGATCGCAGCGCCTTCGCGATCTTCTTCGACACCGGACCGTCCTGGGTGAGCACCGGGATGAGGAACGGGAGGACCGACACCAGGTGCGGGGCGTTGCGGATCAGGCGCTGACGCTCGTGGAGCGCTTCGTACACGAGGCGGACGTCGCCCTGCTGCAGGTACCTGAGACCCCCGTGGATGAGCTTCGAGGACTTCGAGGAGGTGCCGGCCGCGAAGTCGTCGCGCTCGACGAGCGCGACGGACAGGCCACGACTGGCGGCATCGAGTGCCACACCGCAGCCGGTGATGCCGCCACCGATCACGAGCACGTCCACCGTGTCGCGGCCGAGACGCGCGAGCATCGCCGACCGCTGGAAGGGGATCCGTGCTCCCATGCCGGGCAGACTATTGCTCCGGTGTTCGGCGGCGAGCCCTGAAGTGGGAGCGATCCGTCCGGCGGTGCGGTCGTTCGTCGTCCGTCGCTCGTCGTTCGCACGAATTGTGAATTCGCAACCAGTGCGGGCATGATGGAGACGATGTGCACACCTGCCGAGCTGGTCGACGCCTTCCGGGCCAACGGCCTGAAGATCACGCCGCAGCGACACCTGCTGTTCGAGCTGCTCCACGACAACGGCGAGCACCCGACGGCCGAGGCGCTCTTCACCGCGGCGAGCGTCAGGATGCCGGGCATCTCCCTGCGGACCGTCTACCAGACGCTGACCGATCTCAGCGCGATGGGCGAGCTGCACCAGCTGGCGTTCGACACCGGCCCCGCCCACTTCGACCCCAACGTCACCGACCACCATCACGTGGTGTGCGACGTCTGCGGTGCCATCCAGGACGTCTACGTCGACGGCACCGACCATCTCACGATCGAGGGTGCCCCGGACTTCCGGTCCGACGCCTTGTCGATCGTGTTCCGCGGCACCTGCGCCTCGTGCGCGGCGACGTGACCCGCACCAACCCCCCATCACCGACTGCAACGGAGGAAACCCCCATGGCCGATCTGAACGGCACCAAGACCCACGAGAACCTGAAGGAGGCGTTCGCCGGCGAGAGCCAGGCCAACCGCCGCTACCTCTGGTTCGCCCAGAAGGCCGACATCGAGGGCTACCCCGATGCCGCCGCGTTGTTCCGGTCGGTCGCCGAGGGCGAGACCGGTCACGCCCACGGTCACCTCGAGTACCTCGCCGAGGTCGGCGACCCGGCGTCGGGCGAGCCGATCGGCGACACCGAGGAGAACTTCAAGGCGTCGATCGCCGGTGAGACCTACGAGTACACCCAGATGTACCCCGGGTTCGCGAAGACCGCCCGCGACGAAGGCTTCGACGAGATCGCCGAGTGGTTCGAGACCCTCGCCCGCGCCGAGAAGAGCCACGCCGGCCGCTTCCAGCAGGGCCTCGAGGCGCTCTGACCGGTACACCGTGACCGACCCGGTGGAGGGGGATGCGTCCCCCTCCACCGTCTCACACCGACCACCCCTGCGAGCCGCCGGGAGCCTCCGCCATGACGACGACGTACGACCCGCATCATCCCAAGTACCTGGACGAAGCCGATGTCCGTGAGGAGCTCACGCGTGTCTACGACCTGTGTCACGGTTGTCGACTCTGCTTCAAGTTCTGCACGTCGTTCCCGACGCTGTTCGCGTTCATCGACCGCTACGACGACCAGGACGCCGGTCGGCTCACGCCCGCGGAGCAGGATCAGGTCGTCGACGAGTGCTTCCAGTGCAAGCTCTGCTACGTCAACTGCCCGTACATCCCGGAGCTGCACGAGTGGGCGCTCGATTTCCCACGTCTCATGCTGCGCACCGAGGCGATGCGCCACACCCACGGACACCAACCGATCCGGCAGAAGATCACCAACCAGGCCATGGCCAGGACCGACGTGCTGGGCAAGGTCGCGAGCATCGCAGCGCCGGTCGCCAACCGAGCAGTGAACGCGCCCGCGGGCTCCCTCGTCCGCAAGGCGATGGCGAGCACCGCCGGGGTCTCGTCGGTCCGGCTCCTGCCGCCGTACGCCAAGCAGCGGTTCTCGACGTGGATGAAGAAGCGCACCGCGAAGATCGCGGCCAAGCGGCAGGGCAAGGTCACCGTGTTCCCCACGTGCCTCGTCGAGTACCAGGACGTGCAGGTCGGCAAGGATCTCGTCAACGTCTACGAGCGCAACGGCATCGAGTGCACCACGACCGGCGCCGGGTGCTGCGGCGCGCCGTGGCTCCACAGCGGTGATGTCAAGCACTTCACCAAGGTCGCCAACACGAACGTGCAGCAGCTCGCCGCCGAGATCCGCGCCGGCGGCGGGGACATCGTCGTGCCGGAGCCCACGTGCGGGTACGTCCTGAAGAAGGACTACCGCGACTACTGCGATCCCGTCCACCGGCCGGACGCCGAGCTCGTCGCCGCGCACACCTACGATGCCGCCGAGTATCTCGTGAAGGTGCACAAGGACGACGACACCGAGCTCGACGTCAACTTCGAGGGCGACGTGCCCGCCAACATCACCTACCACGCCGCGTGCCACCTCCGCGCCCAGAACATCGGGTTCAAGAGCCGGGATCTGATGAAGCTCACCGGTGCGAAGGTGAAGCTCGTCCAGCAGTGCTCCGGCATCGACGGCATGTGGGGCTTCCGCGACGGCAACGAGGAGATCGCGATCCCGATCGGGAAGAAGCTCGCCGACCAGATCGAGAAGGCGGGCGGAGGCCAACCGGGCAACATCGTGTCGGGCGATTGCAGTCTGGCGAACACGGCGATCGCGGAGCAGACCGGCGCCACGCCCTCGCACCCCCTGTCGGTCATCGCCCGCGCCTACGGCATCCCGAAGGACTGACCTCGACCATGCAACGCAAGCTCACCCTGACCGACATCGCCGACGTCCGCGCCTACGAGCGCGAGCGCGAGGAGTTCCGTCCCCACGTCATCGAGCTCAAGCGCCGACGCCGGGTCCACGTCGGCACGATCATCACGTTCCTGTTCGAGACCCGCGACACCATCCGGTTCCAGATCCAGGAGATGGCCCGGGTCGAGAAGCTCACCACCGACGAGGAGATCCAGGTCGAGCTCGACATCTACAATCCGATGGTGCCCGACCCGGGGCAGCTGTGCGCCACGATGTTCATCGAGCTCACCACCGACGAACAGGTGCGGGAGTGGCTCCCGAAGCTCGCGAACGTGGAGCGCTCCGTGCTGCTCCGGCTGCCCGACGGTGGTGAGATCCGCGCGGTCATCGACGAACAGCACGAGCAGGGTCTGACCCGCGAGGAGGTCACGGCGGCCGTGCACTACCTCCGTTGGGAGCTCAGCGACGATCAGATCGAGGCGTTCGCCGCCGGGCCCGTGCTGCTCGCGGTGGATCATCCGGCGTACCGGGAAGAGGTCGAGCTGAGCGACACCACCCGTGCCGAACTGCTCCGCGACCTGCGCGACTGATCGGGTCGAGGCGTTACCGCTGACCTGGCCCGATGCCGGTCGCGTGCCACCCGGGTGGCAGTGGCGACGGGCGACACCCGGCCAGAACGTGGTGTTCACGAACTGCCTCTGGCGGACCGCGCCGATGCGTTCTAGTGTCGACCTCGTTCACGACAGCCCAATTGGGGGGACACGTGTCAGCACACGAACTCGAATGGCGGATGTTGGGGGCCTGTCGAGGCCTCGACGCCAGCATCTTCTATCCGGACAACGACGACGAGGCGGAGGTCGCCAGGCAGGTCTGCCACGAGTGCAGCGTGCAACAGGCGTGCCTCGAATTCGCGCTGCAGCGTCGTGAGAAGGTCGGGGTGTGGGGCGGTGCGACCGAGCGTGAGCGCCGGCGCATCCTCCGTCAGCGTCGCCGCACGGCCTGACCGACCCGGCGGGCACCATCAAACGATCCGGGGTCGGCGACGAACGTCTCGTAGGCTCGTGGCCATGGCTTCGATCGACGACCACGGGGGGTGGCCCGCGCTCCTGGGCTCGCTCCTCGAGCGGACCCACCTGACGACGGAGCAGGCCCACGCCGCGATGAACACGATCTTGCGCGGTGACGCGACACCGGCGCAGCTGATCGGGTTCGTGGTGGCGTTGCGAGCCAAGGGCGAGACCCCGGCCGAGCTCGCCGGACTCCTCGACTCGGTGCTCGAGCACGCGGCGATCGTGCCACTCGGCGACGTTCTCCGGAACACCGCCGTCGACATCGTCGGGACGGGCGGGGACCAGTCCCACTCGATCAACGTGTCGACGATGGCAGCGATCGTGACCGCCGGCGCCGGCGTACCGGTCTGCAAGCACGGCGCGCGGGCGGCATCGTCCAAGTGCGGTACCGCCGACGTGCTGGAGGCGCTCGATGTCGCGATCGAGCTCACGCCGGAAGGCGTGGCTCACTGCGTCCGGACGGCCGGCATCGGGTTCTGCCTCGCACCGGCGTTCCATCCGGCGTTCCGGTTCGCGGCTCCGGCACGACGCGAGATCGGCATCCCGACCGTGTTCAACCTGCTGGGTCCGATGGCGAACCCGGGACGGGTCCGTCGTCAGGTCATCGGCGTCGCCAACGCGTCGTTCGCCGAGCGCATGGTGGAGACGCTGCGCACCCACGCGTCGACCCACGCCTGGGTGGTGCACGGCGGTGGACTCGACGAGCTCACGACCACCGGCCCGAGCGATGTGATCGAGCTCCGCGACGGTCGGATCTCGCACTTCCGAGTGGATGCTCAGGAGTTCGGGCTGGCCCCGGCCCGCACCGCCGACCTCACCGGCGGGGATCCGGACGAGAACGCCGATGCGGTCCGACGGGTGCTCGCCGGGACGCCCGGGCCACATCGTGACATCGTGGTGCTCAACGCCGGTGCCGGGCTCGTGGTGGGCGGCCGGGCGACGACCTTGGCCGAAGGGATCGCGCTCGCCCGGGAGACGATCGACAGCGGTGCGGCCGCGGCGACGCTCGACCGGTTCGTCGCGGTGTCCCGGGAAGCGGCCGGCTGAGCGGTCGGGGAACGCTGACGTGGATCGGTGGGCGATCAGGGTGCCGGGGTCGTCCGCGAACCTGGGGGCGGGGTTCGACGTGCTGGGCATGGCGATCGGGATCCATGCCGAGGTCGGATGCGGCGAGCCGCCGCACGGCGCGCACCCGGCCGACGATCGGCATCCGGCGACGGTCGCCTTCCGGGAGCTCGGTGGCGACGGCCGACTCTGGACCCGGAGCAGCATCCCGATGGGTCGAGGCCTCGGCTACAGCGGTGCGGTCCGGATCGGCGGGGCGTGCGCTGCGGTGGTGCAGCAGCACGGGCGCGACGCGCTCGTCGACGCCGCGCACCGCGACCACGTCCTCGACGTCGCGATCCGCCTCGAACGCCACGCCGACAACGCCGCGGCCTCCCTCGATGGCGGGATCGTCGTGGTGGCCGGAACGACGGTCGCGCGGGTGCCGCTGGCGTTCGATCCGGCGGTGGTCGTCTGGATCCCGACGGGTGCGACGACGTCGACCGATCGCTCGCGAACCACGCTCGGCACCACCGTGTCGCGCGACGACGCGGTGTTCAACCTCGGGCGGGTGGCGTTGTTCGTCGCCGCGTGCGCGAATGGCGACCCGCAGCAGCTCCGCGTCGCGACCGAGGACCGCCTCCACCAGCCGACACGCCTCGCTGCCGTGCCGGCATCGGCGGCCGCGATCGAGGCCGGCCTCGCCGCAGGAGCATGGGCGGCATGGTTGTCCGGCAGCGGTCCGACCGTCGCGATGTTCTGCGAGCCTGCCCGCGCCGACGCGCTCGCTACCGCACTTCCCGCCGACGGTCACGCCAAGGTCCTGCGCATCGACCTCCAGGGAGCCGGCGTCGTCGAGCGTGGGTGAGGTGCGGCGTCCGCCGCGCGGCTTCAGGCGGCGAGGCGATGGTGGTCGAGGCGGGGGAGCTGGTCGCTGATCCGGAGCGGGAACGTCCAGGTGCCCGAGCACTCGAGCACCTCGATCCGGTCGGCATGTCGATCGAGGTACTTGGCGAGCACCAGGGCCTCGTCGACGGTGGCGCGCGTCATCGGTCGGTCGTCGTCGAGCGCGTCGGGCGGGTCGACCGGGAGCGCACGTCCGGCGATGCCGTCGATCGTGACGTCGACCAGCCGTGCGCGGTCGAGCACCCAGGTGATCCCGCCGCGGCGGACGACGCACCGATCGAGCGCTCGGATCGCTTCGACGAGGCGCTGCCGTCGGACCGCGCCCAGGAGGGCCCGCAGACGATCGCGGACCAGCGCAGCCTCTTCGAAGCGTTGTGCCGCGGCGAGCTCGGCCATCCGCGCGACGAGATGCTCGGTGACGGCCGATGCGTCACCCGCGAAGGCGCGGACAGCGGCGTCGACCGCGCGGTCGTATGCCGCTCGGTCGCAGACCCCCGCGCACGGGCACTGGGCCACGCCGAGCTGGGCCGGGCTGCAGGGGACCGCACCCGGCGCGGGCACGTGGGCGGCGCCCAGGCGCGTCGAGCAGCGCCGCAGTGGGAGCACGGAGTGCAGGGCCTCGACGACGAGGTTGGCGGCGGCCCGCGACGGCAGCGGACCGAGGTGGACGCCCTTGGGCGACGGCTCGCGGACCACCGCCAACCGGGGCCACGGCGTGTCGATGTCGAGCCGGACGTAGCAGTACGAGTCGGCGCGGGTGCCGGCACGGTTGTAGCGGGGGAGCAGGCGAGCGATCAGTCGGGTCTCGACGACCTCGGCCGTGAGCGGATCAGGGAGCTCGACGTGGCGGAGCTGCTGCATCTCGCGCAGCATCGGACCGATGCGGCGGCGATCCTCCTGCCCGAAGTAGCTCCGGACGCGCTGCCGGAGGTTCGTCGCCTTCCCGACGTACAGCACCTCGTCGCGCTGACCGCAGAACAGGTAGACGCCCGGGGTCCGCGGCAGCTGCGCGGTCATCGAGAGCTTCCTCGCCTGCGGGTGACCGGCGAGCTTGGCGAGGTTGGTCAGGTCGTCGAGGCCGAGGACGCCGAGGCCCGCGGCGCGTTCGAGCAGCAGGTGGAGCAGATCGGTCGTCGCCAGGGCGTCGTCGAGCGCCCGGTGCGTGGGCGTGTGATCGAGCCGGAGCCGGGACGAGAGCGTGGCGAGCGAGCAGTTCGGGACCTCGTCGCGCAGCAGCCGACGGGCGAGCGCGGCGGTGTCGACCACCGTCGGCCGGTACTCGGGTCGGCCGTCCCGTGCGAGCGCGGCGCGGACGAACCCGAGGTCGAACGAGGCGTTGTGGGCGACGAACACGGCGTCGCCGAGGAAGTCCATGAGCGTGCCGAGCACGGTCTCGATCCGGGGTGCCGTGCGGACCACGGCATCGGTGAGCCCGGTGAGGACGGTGATCTGCGGAGGGATGGCTCGGCCCGGGTTGACGAGGGTCTGGAACGTGCCGAGGCACACACCCCCGCGGACCTTGACCACGCCGATCTCGGTGATCAGGTCGGCGTGGCGGCTGCCGCCGGTGGTCTCCAGGTCGAGCACGCAGAACGTCGTCTCGTGCAAGGGCGTGCCCAGGTCGTCGAAGCTGCGCTGTCCCAACATCAGGCCCGTGATGCAAGCACGAACACACGTTCGCGTCAAGAACAAGCGTTCGATCTGGTCAGGGGCGGATCGTGAGCCGTCGCGTGGGCTGCAGCCGGCACGGGAGCGGGGGGACCGGTACAGTCTCGTCATGGCAGGCGGCTCGATCGACGTCCGGTATCTCCGGCCGGCACTCGAGTTCTCGGTGCTCATGGTGCGCGAGGGGCAGAAGCTGAAGCCGCCGATCCCGTACCCGCCGGCGCTCCGCAAGTACCTCAAGCTGAACCGCCTCCCGGCCGCCTCGCTCCCGGCGGTCCGCAAGATCATCGAGTCCGACGAGACGTTCCGGCGCCGGATCGCCGCCGGGGCGCTCCCGGAGCTCGTCGATCCGATCGGTCGGGTCTGGCTCGAGCGGCCGGCTCGATGGGAGGACGAGATCCGCCGTCTGGTGGCGGAGGCCGAGGCGGAGGAAGCGGCCGCCGACCTGGCACGCCAGCTGAAGCGTGCCGAGAAGCGCCGCGAGGCAGCCGAAACGGTCGCGGCACGGGCGCGGGCGGAGATCGTGGCGCTCTCCGAGCAGGTGACCGAGCGCGACGGGGTCGTGGAGGGCTTGCGCAGCGACGTGGTCAAGCTCGCCGACGAGATCGAGTCGTTGCGTGCCGAGCTGATCGACCCGCGACTCGAGGCCCGCCACGCACGCGATCGCGAGGCGGCGGCCGTCGCGAGGCTCGCCGCCGCGGAGTCGGACCGTGACGACGCCGTCGTCGCACGGGGGACCGCCGAGGGGGTCCGCGACGCCGTGCTCGCCGACCGTGCCGCGCTCTCCGCCGAGCGGTCCGAGCTGGCCCGGCTCGCGGCCGCGGCCGAGACCCTCGCCGAGCAGCTGTCGGCGCTGGCGTCGCCGCCGGCGTCGGGACGTCCCGCCCCCGCTCGCCGCAAGGCGCTCCCGCTGCCGGGTGGTGTGATGGGCGACAGCGACGCGGTAGGGGAGTACCTGCTCCGATCGGGGGCGTCGGTCCTGGTCGACGGCTACAACGTGGCGAAGCTGGCGTGGCCCGATCTCGATCTCGCAGGGCAGCGCGTCGTCCTGCTCGACTCGGTCGAGAACCTCGTGAAGCGGTTCGGCTGCGACGTGACGGTCGTGTTCGACGGCGCGGACGTGACCGGCGCGACCGCCGATCGCCGCCGGGTGGTGCGCGTCGTCTTCTCGCCCGAGGGGGTGATCGCCGACGACGTCATCCGTGACGAGGTCCGACGCCTGCCGGCGTCGCGACCCGTCGTGGTGGTGACCAACGACCGTGCGATCGTGCACGACGTGCGCGCCCAGGGCGCCAACACGATGTCGAGCGACCAGATGCTCTCGTTGATGCGCTAGCGAGCGGCCAGCTTGGCCCGCTTCGCGAGCCGCTTGGCCGTGCGTCCGATCGGTTCGAGTTGGCGATGGTCGAGATCGCCGAGCTCGCCGCCGTTGTCGAACAGCACCCGGTACCGCTGCCAGTTGAAGCCGTTGGCCAGGATGACGCGCCCCTCGGTGCCGGCCGGGACGTCGCGGCCGCCACGGATGTCGACCAGATCGGCCGTGGCCCGCACCCGGTCACCGAGCTTCAGATCGAGCTGACCGTCGTGGGGCTTGCTGAGCGCGTGGGGCTTCCAGAACTGCACGGGTGACATTCTGCCGGATCGGACGCGGCAGATGCACGTTCGCCCGCCGACGCGGGCGCGACGGTGTCGCACGCAAGCCGATCGGGCGGGCACGGGCGGGGTCACCGCGCGGTCGCCCCGGTAGAGTTCACGACCTGTGAAATCTTCGGTCGAACCCCTCGAGGGGAACAAAGTCAAGCTGTACGTCGAAGTCGATGAGGCCGAGTTCGACAAGGACATCGATCAAGCGTTCCGCACGATCGCACGCGAGGTGAAGCTGCCGGGTTTCCGGAACGGCAAGGTCCCGCGGCGCGTCCTCGAGGCCCGGATCGGGATCGCTCCCGCTCGGGAGCAAGCGCTGCGCGACTCGATCCCGTCCTACCTGAGCAAGGCAGTCCGCGAGCACGAGGTCGACCTGGTCGCGACGCCTGAGGTCGAGATCACGGGTGGGCAGGACGACGGTCTCGTCGAGTTCGAGGCCGAGTGCGAGGTCCGCCCGGTCATCACGGTGCCGGGCTACGCGGGGCTCCGCATCGAGCTCGACTCGCCGGTCCCCACCGAGGCCGAGCTGAGCGAGGCCGAGGCGGCCGAGCTCCGCCAGTCGGGCACCCTCGCCGACGTCGATCGCCCGGCCGAGTCGGGCGACTACCTCACGCTCGACATCGCGGCGACACGTGACGGCGAGGAGGTCCTGGGCCTCAACACCGAGGACTGGTCGTACGAGCTCGGGCAGGGGTGGGTCGCCGAGGACTTCGACGAGCACCTGACGGGCGCCAGCGCCGGCGACGTGCTCACGTTCACGACCACCCCGAAGGGCACCGAGGAACCGGCCGACTTCACGGTCACCGTGACCGCCGTGCAGGCCCTCGAGCTCCCCGATCCGACCGATGAGTGGGTGTCGGAGAACACCGGCGAGTTCGAGACCGTCGACGAGTGGCGTGCGGCGATCAGCGAACGGCTGTCGCAGCGCAAGCTCGGCGGTGTGCGCCAGCAGGTGATGGGGCAGCTCACCGAGGCGCTCGTCGCGCTGGTCGACGTCGAGGCGCCCGAGTCGATGGTGCAGGCCGAGATGCAGCAACAGCTGCAGAACCTGTTCCGGCAGCTCCAGATGCAGGGCATCGACCCGCAGGCGTGGTTCTCCGCGACCGGCCAGACCCCGCAGCAGATGCTGGAGGGCACCCGTCCCCAGGCCGAGCAGTCGGTGAAGGCCGACCTGGCGCTGCGGGCGGTGGCGGTGGCCGAGGACCTCGATGTCACCGACGGCGACATCGAGATGGAGTACGCCCGGATGGCGATGCAGTTCGGCCAGAAGGCCAAGGAGGTCCGGCGCCTCTACGAGCAGAACGACGCGGTGCCCGAGCTGATCGCCCAGATCCGCAAGTCGAAGGCGATGGACTGGCTGCTGCACCACGTCGAGATGGTCGATCACGAGGGCAACGCCATCGACCGCGACCTCGTGCTCGGCCACAGCGACCACGACCACGACCACGACCATGACCATGACCACGGCGACGAGGCCGGTCCGGCGACCGACGCCGACGAAGGAGAGGAGCCGGCATGAACCTGGACGCCGTGAACTATCTGGTGCCGAACGTCGTCGAGACGACGAGCCGAGGTGAGCGGGCGTACGACCTGTACAGCCGCTTGCTGAAGGACAACATCATCTTCCTGCAGACCCCGATCGACGACCAGATCGCGTCGCTCCTCTGCGCGCAGTTGGTCCATCTCGAGTCCGAGAACCCCGAGAAGGACATCAACATCTACATCAACAGCCCGGGTGGCGACATCACCGCCCTGTTCGCGATCTACGACACGATGCAGTTCATCCGCAACGACATCGCGACGATCTGTCTCGGTCAGGCGGCATCGGCGGCCGCGGTGCTCCTCGCGGCGGGCACGAAGGGCAAGCGGTTGGCACTCCCGCACAGCCGGGTCCTGCTCCACCAGCCCTACGGTCAGGTCAGCTACGGCCAGGTGACCGATCTCGAGCTGGCGGCCAAGGAGATCCTCCGGATGCGCGACCTGCTCGAGCAGATCTTGGCCAAGCACACCGGCCAACCGCTCGAGAAGGTCCACACCGACACCGATCGTGATTTCGTCCTCGAGGCTCACGAGGCGCTCGAATATGGCATCATCGATGCCGTGATCTCGTCGCGAGACGTGGTCGACAACACGTCGGCGATCCGCTGACGACCGTGTGATCAGGATCCGGAGGGTTCCGCGGCCGGACGACACCCCGACCGGCTCCCGACGACTAACGTCGGCGGGATCACGCGGTCGGCGACGGGCGCACGAGTCCAGACGATCCACACGAGCACTCGACACGGAAGGGGGCGAGACAGATGGCCAAGTTCGGTGACACGGGCGAGCTCTTGAAGTGCTCGTTCTGCGGCAAGTCGCAGAAGCAGGTCAAGAAGCTGATCGCCGGTCCGGGCGTGTACATCTGCGACGAGTGCATCGATCTCTGCAACGAGATCATCGAAGAGGAGCTCACCGAGGGCGGCGAGCTGACCTTCGACCAGCTCCCGAACCCCCGCGAGATCCGCGAGTTCCTCGACGACTACGTCGTCGGGCAGGACGAGGCCAAGAAGATCCTGTCCGTGGCGGTGTACAACCACTACAAGCGGATCCAGTACCAGCAGCAGTCGGGCATCGGCCGCCGCGACGACGTCGAGCTGCAGAAGTCGAACATCCTGATGCTCGGCCCGACCGGGTGCGGCAAGACGCACCTGGCACAGACGTTGGCCCGGATGCTCAACGTGCCCTTCGCCGTCGCCGACGCCACCGCGCTCACCGAGGCCGGCTACGTCGGTGAGGACGTCGAGAACATCCTCCTCAAGCTGATCCAGGCCGCCGACTTCGACACCAAGCGGGCCGAGACCGGCATCGTCTACATCGACGAGATCGACAAGATCGCTCGCAAGAGCGAGAACCCGTCGATCACACGCGACGTGTCGGGCGAGGGCGTCCAACAGGCCCTGCTGAAGATCCTCGAGGGCACGCAAGCGTCCGTGCCGCCGCAGGGTGGCCGCAAGCATCCGCACCAGGAGTTCATCACGATCGACACCACGAACGTGTTGTTCATACTGGGTGGTGCGTTCGCCGGCCTCGAGAAGATCATCGAGCAGCGCATCGGCCAGCAGGGCGTCGGGTTCCACGCGACGGTGCGATCGAAGGCCGAGCGCGACCCGGGCGAGCTGTTCGTCCAGGTGCTCCCCGAAGACCTCGTCAAGTTCGGGATGATCCCCGAGTTCATCGGCCGGCTCCCGATGGTGGGCGCGGTCCGGTCACTCGACCGCGAGGCACTGGTGCAGATCCTGACCGAGCCGAAGAACGCGCTCGTGAAGCAGTACCAGAAGGTCTTCGCGTTCGAGGACGTCGAGCTCGAGTTCACCGACGACGGACTCCAGGCGATCGCCGACCTCGCGTTGCTGCGCGGCACGGGAGCCCGTGGGTTGCGGGCGATCCTCGAAGAGGTGTTGCTCAACACGATGTACGACATCCCCGGACGCACCGACGTCGGGAAGGTCGTCATCGACGCCGAGACCGTGCACCACAAGACGATCCCGACGCTCGTGCCACGCAAGAGCTCGTCGCGCCCACGCCGGGCCGCGAGCTGACCGACGCACCGTCAGGAGACGCGTCATGACGATGGACTTCTCTGCCGCGCTCTCGTACCTCGACGAACATGCGTCGTACGACAAGACCGGGCGCGTCGACAGCCCGACGGTCGAGCCGATCCGGCAGCTCTGCGCAGCGATGGGCGATCCCCACCTCGCCCACCCCGTGATCCACGTCACCGGCACGAACGGCAAGGGATCGACCGTCCAGATGATCAGCCGGTTGCTCATGGCCAAGGGACTGACCGTCGGCACGTACACCAGCCCCCACCTCGAACGCATCAACGAGCGGATCAAGCGCGACGGCGAACCGATCTCCGACGACGACTTCGGCGAGCAGATCGCCGGCATCGCCGATCTGGAGGTCGTCACGGGCGTGCGCCCCACGTACTTCGAGGCGGTGACCGCCGCCGCGTTCCGGTGGTTCGCCGACGTGGCGGTCGACGTGGCGGTCGTCGAGGTCGGGATGCTCGGCCGGTGGGATGCGACGAACATCGTCGACAGCCAGGTCGCGGTGGTCACCAACATCGCCCTCGACCACACGGAGTTCGCCGGACCGTCGCTGGCCGACATCGCGCGGGAGAAGGCCGGCATCATCAAGCCGGGGAGTGCGGCGATCATCGGCGAGACCGACCCGGAGCTCGTCCGCATCTTCCTCGACGAGGGTGGGGCCACGACGCTCGTCCGGGGTGAGGACTTCGAGACCGTCGACAATTCGCTGGCCATCGGCGGACGAGCACTCGACCTGAGGACGCCGACGACGATCCATCGCGACATCTTCCTCCCGCTCCACGGTGCCCATCAGGGCGACAACGCCTCGATCGCGTTGACGGCGGTCGAGGCCTTCTTCGCCGCCCCGCTCGAGGACGACCTCGTCCACGAGGGGTTCGCCAACGTCGAGATGCCCGGCCGGTTCGAGGTGCTCGGCGTGCAGCCGCTGACGATCATCGACGGCGCCCACAACCCGCCCGGGGCCGACGTCTGCGCCGGTGTGTTCTTCGGGGACTTCCATCCCGATGGGCGCCGCATCCTCGTCCTCGGCACGCTGCGGGACCCCGTCGAGATGGTCGCCGCGATCCGGGCCGACGAGTTCGACGTCGTCCACGCCTGCACGGCACCGTCACCCCGCGGTGTGCCCGGCGCCGAGATCGCGAAGGCCGCCCGCGAGGTCGGCTGCGACGAGATCTACGTGCACGACACCGTCGATGCCGCGTGCCGAGCGGCCCTGCAACACGCCGACACCGACGACGCCATCTTGGCCACCGGCAGCATCTACGTGGCCGGCGCCGCTCGCCAGCCACTCCGCCGATACGCCCGCTGACGCCCGGTTCGCAGCGGGGACCGTGCCCCCCGTCGCCACCGACGCGGGTGACGGCGCGATCAGACAATCCCGATGAGCGTCAGCGTGCCCACGATCAC
>DATHUU010000086.1:0-4720 GCA_035461925.1 Ilumatobacter sp. | reverse complement strand
GCGGTCGGCGAGCGCTCGTCCCGATTCGGTGATCGCCACCCGCCAGACGCGGCGGTCGTCGGGGTCGGGGAGTCGCTCGACGAGCCCGAGCGCTTGGAGCTTGTCGACCTGGGTCCCGGTGACCGCCCGGCCCTGGTCGAGGTGCTCGGCGGCGCGGGTCTGGCTGACCGGACCGAAGTCGCGGATGTACGAGAGCAGGCTCGCAACGCTGAGGTTGAGGCCGAGCGGCGCGAGGCGTTGGTCGTAGGCCGCCCGGATCGCGTTCGCGGTCGCCATGAGCGTGCTCTCGACGCGGAGCCACGGGGGCGCGTCGAGCTCGTGACTCGGTGGTGCCACGTTGTTGCTCGAGTTGGTCGCTGTCATGATTGTATGACACCATACAGTCCTGCGCCGTACAGACGAAATCGACCGGACACGACGACCGCACGACACGACCGCACGAGGAGCACGAGATGACCGCTACCGACACGACCGCCGCCGGTCCCCTCTCCCGGGAGGATGCCGAGGCCTTCCGCGAGCGGTGCCGCGACTTCTTGCGCGAGCACGCCAAGCCGGGGGCGCGCCGCAACCTCGAGGCGGCCAAGGAGTTCCAGCACGCGCTCGCCGACGCCGGCCTCGCCGGCCTCGCCTACGCGAAGGAGTACGGCGGCGCCGGCCTCACGCTCGAGCACGAGCGGATCTGGCGACAGGTGTCGCAGGAGTTCCCGCAGATGACCGGCGAGCTGGTGATCAGCCACGGCATGTGCCTCCCGGTGCTCAACGAGTTCGGCACCGAGGACCAGAAGCGCACCTACATGCCCGACAACATCTCGGCCCGCACCGTCTGGTGCCAGATGTTCTCCGAGCCCGGCGCCGGCTCCGACGTGGCAAGCCTGCAGACCAAGGCCGAGCGCGACGGTGACGAGTGGATCATCAACGGCCAGAAGGTGTGGACCACCCTCGCCCACGAGTCCGACTACGGGGTGTTGATCGCCCGCACCGATCCCGAACAGCCCAAGCACGCCGGCATCTCGATGTTCATCGTGCCGCTCAGGGACACTCCGGGGGTCGAGATCCGACCGATCCACCAGATCGACGGTGGCCGCCACTTCAACGAGGTGTTCTTCACCGACCTGCGGGTGCCGGCCGAGAACCTGATCGGCGAGTACAACAACGGCTGGCGGCAGGCGACCGCGATGCTCATGTACGAGCGGGTCGCGATCGGCTCGATGGGTGCCGGCGCCATCAGCCAGCCGATGTACGACCAGCTGCTGAAGGCGGCGAAGGCGAACGGCGTCGACCAGGACCCCGTCGTGCGCCAACAGCTCATGGAGATCTACTGCATGGAGACCACCAAGGCAATGGTGGCGATGCGGGTGCGCGCCGAGCTCAAGGCCGGCAAGTCGCCCGGCCCCGGTGGGTCCCTCGGGAAGCTCGCGGGCTCGGTGATCGCCTGGCGCTTCCGCGAGATCGCGCAGGCGATCGCCGGCCCCGGCAGCCAGGCCTGGGAGCCGAGCACCTCCGGCAACCGGGGCGACGAGCTGGCGCTGACCGTGATCGGTTCGTTCTCGTCGAGCATCGCCGGCGGCACCGACGAGATCCAGCGCAACATCATCGGCGACCGCGTGCTCGGCCTGCCCCGCGACATCAGCGTCGACACCAACGTCCCCTTCAAGGACCTGAAGGTCGGCACCGTCCGCGCGTAGTCGTCAAGTCGAACCGGTCGTCAGGTGAGCGGTTCGGGGGCCGTGCTGAAGCGCGGGCTGAGGTGGCTCGTGTCGTTGAAGCACCGGATCGCCCAGCGATCGCCGTCGACCACGATGTGGTGGATCGACGCGTTGTCGGCACCGTTGAACCGGAACCCGCTGGTCCCGGCGGCGATGTTCATCACCTGGCCGATGACCCCACCGTGCACCACGGCGACCACGAGCTCGTCGGGGTGTGCGGCGGCGATCCGTCCGATGCCGGCGCGGACCCGTACCTCGAGCTCGGCGGACGACTCGGCGCCCGGGATCGCGTCCCACCGCTCGTCGGCGTACATCTGCACGGCGACGGGATCCTGGTCGATGACCTTCTGACGCAGCAGGCCACCCTCCCACTCGCCCAGGTACACCTCACGGAGATCGGCCTCGACCCGAGGCTCGATCCCCAGCTGATCGGCGAGCGGTGCCGCGGTCTGGTGCGTCCGGGTGAGCGTCGTGACGTAGATCGCGGCGATTCGCTCCCCCGTCGCGATCAAGCGATCGGCGACCTGGCGTGCCTGCGCGTGACCGTCCGGGTGCAGAGGCGGGTCGGCATGTCCGCCGACGAGCGGAAACGGCCGGCCCTCCACGAACGGCGCCGACTCGCCGTGCCGGACGAGCAGGATCTCGCAGGACCCTGCGGTGGGCTGGAATCGGAATTGCCGGATCTCACGAGGCGCGTTCATCGCCCCGTGACCGTAGCCACGCGGTCGTGGGAGATCGGACTTCTCACGAACGGGGTGGGCCGGCGTGGCGGGTGCCGAGCGGATCGACCGCCCACGGGGCCGGCTCGCCCCAGCCGTCTTCGTACACGATCTCGCCGACCGGACGCCGCCGGACCGGACCATGGCGACCGAGCGGACGGCCCAGCGGGATCGTCGCGTGGATCGCCACGCCGTCGGGGATCCCGAGCAGCTCGCGGAGCTCGGGCTCGACGGTGCCGTGCCAGCCCGTCATGACGCCGCCGTAGCCGAGCGCCCGCGCCGCGAGCAGCAGGTTCTGGCACGCGGGGTACACGGACCCGCCCTCGTAGGGGTTCGGGTCGCGGTAGCGGACGAGGCACGCCAGCACGACCACGGGGGTCTCCTCGAAGTGGTCGACCATGTGCTGCATCGCGGAGCGCTGACGACCCTTGCTGGACGAGGGATCGGTCGCCGAACCCGTGTCGTACCCGGCGTCGCGGGTCTTGGCCTCCCAGCCCGCACGGAAACCTCGGGCGAGGAGTGCCTTCGCCGCCGCGGCCCGCGCGCCGTCGCGCAGCACGACGAAACGGAACGGCTGCCGGTTCGTGCCCGACGGCGCCCTGGTCGCGTGCCACAAGATCGTCGACAGGTCGTCATCGGGGATCGGGTCCGGCGCCAGCCGGCGGATCGCCCGCGTCGTCGCGAGCCCGGTGAGGAGGTCGGGCACGTCAGGGGTCATCGCATCGTCATGTCGGTTCAGCCCGGGGTTCGCGAGGCCCACGGCGCCGCGACCTCGAGCTGACTCGCGATCCGGATCAGGAGGTCCTCGCGGCCGTACGCGGCGACGAGCTGGACGCCGATCGGAAGCCCGTCGGCGCTCCAGTGCACCGGGACGTTGATGGCCGGCTGACCGCTGGCGTTGAACGGCGGCGTGAACGGGACGAACTCGGCGGCCCGGCGCATGCCGCGCATCGGGTCGTCGGGGGCAGGATCGTGCTCGCCGATGCGCACCGGTGGCTCGGCGACGGTCGGGGTGAGGAGCAGATCGAACCCATCCGTCCACCACTGGTGGACGCCGCGTCGGAACTCGGCGACCGAGGCGAGGCTCCGGGCGTAGTCGGTGGAGGAGACGCGGCCGGCGAACTGCGCCTGGGCCCAGTTGACCGGCTCGACCTCGTCCTCGGTGAGCGGACGGCCGAGCGCCTCGCCGTACCCCTCGATGCCGAGCGCCATCATCGCACCCCACATCGACATGAACCGCTGTGTGAACGTCGGGTCGGCGAGCGGCGCCGGGTACCCGGGCTCGACCGAGTGGCCGAGCGACTCCAGGAGCGTCGCCGTCGCACGCACGGCGTCGATGCAGTCGGGATGGATCGCTCCGCCGCGCGGGTGGGCGTCGAGGAAGCCGATCCGCAACCGGCCCGGGTCGGCATCGACCTCGTCGGCATAGGCACGCTCCGGTGGCGGTGCGATCACCGTGTCCCCCACCCCCGGACCGTGCACCGCGTCGAGCAGGCGCGCCGTGTCGCGAACCGTTCGGCTGACGCACAGCTCGACGCCGAGCCCCGACTCGGCCCTGAAGGGGCCGACGGTGATGCGTCCCTGCGAGGTCTTGAGCCCGACGAGGCCGCAGCACGACGCCGGGATCCGGATCGATCCGCCACCGTCGCTCGCATGGGCGATCGGCACCATCCCGGCCGCCACCGCTGCGGCGGCACCCCCACTCGATCCGCCGGGCGTGCGGTCGAGATCCCACGGGTTGCGCGTCGGGCCGTACGCGACGGGTTCGGTGACCGGCAGGCTGCCCAGCTCCGGACTGTTGGTCCGCCCCAGGGTGACGAGCCCCGCCTGCCGGAACCGCGACACGAGCGTGGTGTCGCGATCGGACACCGGCATCGCGTCGCGGAGCGCGACGTTGCCGTTGGTCAGCGGCTGTCCGGCGTACGACGCCCACAGGTCCTTGAGCAGGAACGGCACACCCCGGAACGGTCCGTCGGGAAGGTCACCCGACGCGATCTCCCGGGCGTGGTCGAACCATCGCATGATGACCGCGTTGATCGGTCCGTCGAGCGCTTCGATCCGCTCGATCGCCGCGTCGGCCAGCTCGAGCGGCGTCACCTCCCCCGCCGTCACCAGCTCCGCCTGCGCGGTCGCGTCCATCCATCGTGTCTCGTCGGCCAGGCTCCCCATCACGACCGATCATGCCAGGCGGGACCGGTCAGATGGTGAGCCGGCGGTAGCGGCGTCGAAGGGTCACGACGCTGAGCGCGAGGATGACCGGATAGATCTCCAGTCGGCCGAGGAGCATCTGGCCCA
>DATHUU010000085.1:0-4698 GCA_035461925.1 Ilumatobacter sp. | reverse complement strand
CGCTGCGATCCTCGACCAACTCGAGCTGGCGGCGACGCGCCTGGGGCTCACCGAGCTCAGGCTCGAGACCGGGCCGCGCCAGGTCGCCGCGAACGGGCTCTACCAGCGGGCCGGGTACGAACGCTGCGAAGCATGGGGCGAGTACCACCTCAGCCCGGCGACCAGCCACTGCTACGCCAAGCGCCTTTGACGGCGAACGTCACACGTGGGGGATGCCGGTGACGGCGAGCCCGCCGTCGATCGTCAGCCGCACGTCGAGGTGCGTCAGCCAGGCGGCCCGCGGCTCGGGGTGATCCTCCCGGCGGTGGCAGCCTCGGCTCTCGGTGCGCGAGCTCGCGGCGGTCGCCACCGCGGCGGCGACGGTGAGCATGTTCGTCGCCTCCCATGCTGCGCGCGATCCGGTGACCCCGTACGACGACGTCGAGGCGAGGGCCTCGAGCTGACGGATCGCGCCCTCCATCCCTGCGGGGGTCCGGAGCACCCCGACCTGGCTCGACATCACCGATCGCATCTCGACCCGCTGCGCCGGGTTCCGCAAGGGAGCGTCGAACGACCGACCCGCGTCCGCTCCGATCGTGACCCGCCCGGGCAGTTCGGCGGCGAGCGCCGCGCCGAGGCGCGTCCCGGCGACGACGCCCTCGGTCACGCTGTTCGACGCGAGCCGATTCGCACCGTGGACGCCGGTGCAGGCGACCTCGCCGATCGCGTACAGACCCCTCATCTCGGTCACCCCGTCGAGGTCGGCGGCCACGCCACCACAGACGTAGTGAGCGGCAGGTGCGACCGGGATCCGTTGGGTGGCCGGATCGATGCCGACGGCGCGGCACGACGCCGTGATCGACGGGAACCGCTCGTAGAACTCGGTGCCGAGGTGCATCGCGTCGAGGAAGACGTGATCGCCGATGCCGCCGGGTGCCTCGGCCATCCGCCGACTGATCGCCGCCGCGACCACGTCGCGTGGCGCGAGATCCTCCAGTGGGTGCACGCCTTCCATCACCCGTCGGCCGAGCCCGTCGTACAGGATCGCGCCCTCACCACGCACCGCCTCGGACACGAGCGCCTGTTGGCCTCTGGCGTCCGGACCGATCCACAGCACCGACGGGTGGAACTGCACGAACTCGACGTCGCGGGCGGCGAGCCCCGCCCGGAGCGCCAGCGCGAGCCCGTCGCCGGTGACCGCCGGCGGGTTGGAGGTCGAGGCGAACACCTGCCCGTAACCTCCCGTCGCCAGCACGACCGCTCGCGCTGCGACCACCCCCACCGAAACCGTCGCACCGTGCTCGTCGAGGATCGCGACCCGCACGCCCGCCGCCTGACGTCGGCCCTCGGCGTTGCGTCCGGTCACGAGGTCGAGCGCGAAGGCGTGCTCGAGGATCTCGACCCCGGCCTCGACGGCGGCGGTGTCGAGCGTGCGCTGCACCTCGGCACCCGACTGATCGCCACCGGCATGGACGATCCGTCGGTGCGAGTGGCCGCCCTCCATGGTCAGCGCCATCTCGCCCGACTCGTCGGGGTCGAACAACGCCCCGAGCTCGATGAGCCGTCGGATCGCTGCGGGCGCCTCGGTCGCGAGCGTCCGGACCGCGGCCTCGTCGCACAAGCCGGCACCGGCCTCCAACGTGTCGCGCACGTGGTCCTCGATCGAGTCAGCGGGATCCAGCACGGCCGCCAGTCCCCCCTGCGCCCAGGCCGTGGACCCGGCTGCGAGCACGTCCTTGGTCACGACGAGCACCGAACGACTCGGGCGCATCGCCAAGGCCGCCGCCAGTCCGGAGGCACCCGACCCGAGCACGACCACGTCGACGTCTCGCTCCCACGTCGCGGCCGGCGATGCCAGCTTCGACGGCAGTCTGAAGCTCATCGCCGGACGGTCACTCGGCGGGCGGCGACGGCGTGCCGATCGCGATCATGCGTTCCACACTCGCCCGCGCCCGCTCGGCCACATCGGGCGGCACGTCGACGACATCGGTGCCGTCGCGGAGCGAGCGGAGCAGCTTGGCCGGGGTGATCATCTTCATGTACTTGCAGACCGCTGCCCGGTTGACCGGGGCGAACTCGGTGGTCGGGTTCACCCGCTGGAGCTGGTGCAGCATCCCCGTCTCGGTCGCGACCAACACCCGACTCGCCGTCGTGGCCGCGGCAGCCGCCACCATCCCGCTCGTCGACAGGATCTTCGTGCGCTCCTCCGGCACGACGCCCGACTTCGCCAGGTAGAGCGCACTCGTGGCGCACCCGCACTCCGGGTGGATGAACAGGTCGGCGTCCGGGTCGGCCTCGACCTGCTGCTTCAGCTCGGCGCCGTTGATGCCGGCGTGCACGTGACACTCGCCCAACCAGATGTGCATGTTCTCCCGTCGCAGCGTTCGCTGCACGTGGGCGCCGAGGAACTGGTCGGGGCCGAACAGCACGGTGCGCTCGGCGGGGATGCTGGCGACGACGTCGACGGCGTTCGACGAGGTGCAGCAGATGTCGGTCTCGGCCTTCACCGACGCCGTCGTGTTCACGTAGCTGACGACCACCGGCGGCGGTTCCCCCTGGACGGTGTACTCGGTCTTCCACGCGCGCAGCTGATCGGCGGTGATCGTCTCGGCCAGCGAACAGCCGGCTCGCTCGTCGGGTATCAGCACCGTCTTGTCGGGGCTCAGGATCTTCGCGGTCTCGGCCATGAAGTGGACGCCGCAGAACACGATCGTGGACTGCTCGACCTCGGCGGCGATCCGGGACAACCCGAGCGAGTCGCCGGTGTGGTGGGCGATGTCCTGGATCTCGGGCAGCTGGTAATTGTGCGCCAGGATCACGGCGTCACGTTCGGTCGCGAGGTCACGAACCTGGTCGCGCCAGTCGGACGGCAGGACGTCGACGGTCTGCCCGGCGGTGACGGCATCGGTCATGTCGACGACCTTACGCCGCAGTCGACGGCGCGGCCCGACGCGGTCGCGCGGTCCGTCGTCAGCTGGGCGGCGACCAGGTGACGACCTCGCCGCGCCGGGAGATCTCGACGAAGGTGTCGCCGACGACCTCGGTCCAGGAACCCACCTCACCGTCGGGCCATTGGACGCGCACCTCGGCGCGATCGGACGGTCCGAGCCCGAGATGGATCCAGCCGAGCTGCCCCCCGGCGTGACCGCCGCCGATGGTGATCTCCCTCGTCCAGGCCCGCTCACCGGCCCGGACGTCGAGCCAGGCGCCGACCGCGTCGACGTTCGGCGGGTCCTGTCGGACCCGGATCGCGAGCCAGTGCCCAGGGTCGTCCTCGGCGACTCCCTCGTTGCGCCACAGGCGGACCGGACGCTCGCGATGGACCACCACGATGTCGAGCAGCCCGTCGAGGTTCAGGTCGACGAGCGCAGCGCCGCGTGCGCGGTCGAACGTCACGATCCCGGCCTCGACGGCACCCTCGACGAAGGTGCCGTCGAGCTGCCCGATCAGCAGGTTCGTCGGATCGAGCGAGGCATGGTCGGGCTGGGCCTCCACGTTCCCCTTCGTCACCAGCAGATCGGCAAGACCGTCGTTGTTCACGTCGCCGAACTCGGGGTGCCAGGCCGTCGACGGCAGCACGTCGTCGCCGGCGAACGGGCGATGCGCGGTGGCACCCCGCCGCAGCGCCTCGTCCGCGTAGTCGGGCCGTGACGGATCGCTCGCGAGCACCTGGAGCTTGTTGTCACCCTGGCTCGTCAGGTACACGTCGGGGAGACCGTCGCCGGTCACGTCCTGGCTGGCGATGCCCATGCCCCAGATCTGCAGCGGTCGCCAGCCGTCGGCCTCCCCGTAGAGCACCGGATCGGCACCCCGCTCGATGCGCCAGAGCTGCTCCTGGCCATCGGCGTAGTAGTGCCGGTCGTTGGCGAGCCTGAGGTCGCGCTGGCCCGTCCGACCCCAGTCGCTGAACAGGGCCGAGAGCGCGCAGTAGCCGGGCGACAGCTCGACGGGCGGGCCGTACCGGTCGCCGGACGGTCGTACGAGCTGGCTGTGGTCACACGCCTCTCGATCGAGCTGCAGGTAGTTGCCGAACGCGAGCGTGGGCAGGACGGCCGGTGGCTCCCACGTCGCGCTGAACGCGACCGTCCACGCCTCACCACCGTCGAGTCCGAGGTCGTCGGTCGCCGGCTCGAACCGGCAGTCGCCCAGCCCTCGAAGCACCTCGTTGCGACCCCGGCGCAGCACCACGAGGTCGCGCTGACCGTCGCTGTCGACGTCGACCGGATACGCGCCGGTGACCCCGGCGAGGTCGGTCACTGCCGAGCGCACCGCGTCGAACCGGAGCTCACCGCCGGCGTCCGAGCCGTTCCGGAACAGCGCCGCCGGTTCGGATCCGCCGGCGACGTACAGGTCGGGCCGACCGTCGTCGTCGCAGTCGAACACTGCGACACCACCTCCGACGAAGTGCTCGAACCCGCCGCGATAGGCGTGGTCCAGCCCGGACACCGTCGTGTCGTCGACGAACGTGGGTGCCGACAGCGACTGGGCGTCCGGCTCGGCTGCGCCGCCGCACGCGGCGACCGTGGCCGCCGACAGCACCCACGTGGCGACGATCATCGGGCGCGACCGTCGACCACATCGCGGCTCGATGCTCACCACTCCCACGCTCAGCAGTGAACCACGAGCTCCCGGTAATCAGCGATACAGTCCGCGCGCGATGCGGTCACACCGACGTCCAGCGATCGGCACGGTGCTGGTGGCCTCGTTGGTGGGGACGAC
>DATHUU010000084.1:0-16679 GCA_035461925.1 Ilumatobacter sp. | reverse complement strand
TCGCCGTCCTCGATCGCTACTCGGGTGGTGAAGCCCTCCGTCTCGGCGCGCTCGGTGAACTCGTCGAGCGACATCGGCAGCGCGCCCTGGAAGGCCGCCCGGAGCTCGGCCTCGATCGTCGCCGGGTCCGCGTCGACCGGGACAGCCGGGTCGGTCGTGATCTCGGCGATCAGCGTGCCGTCGTCGAGGGTGGCTCGCACGACCTGCTCGACGCCGTCGACCGTCGCCACGGCGACGTTGATCCGGTCGGTGCGGAAGTCGTCGGTCACGGCGAGCGACTCGCCGTCGATCTCCACGACCCGCACCGTCCAACCGGCCGCTTCGGCCTTGGCGGTGAAGTCCACGAGCGGGGCACCGATCAACGAGCCGAGCTCGTCGGCCGGCACGGCCGTGGAGGGCTCGGTGGAGCCGCCCGGGCCTTCGTCGGGCTCGACCGGGATCGGCTCCTCGACGACCGGCTGATCGACCTGGATCAGGTACTCGTCGGTGACGGCCGGAACCGTGTACCAGCCGCCGTCGTCACCGATGAAGCGGTAGGCAGGGAGCAACCAGACGGTGCCGTCGACGTCCCACGCCCACCAGAGGTCGGCCTGGACGTCGACGAGCGTGACCGTGACCGTCTCGGGCTCGGGGATCGTGCCGTCCACCGGCGGGTCGACCGGCACGTCGTCGATCGGAAGGGGCTCGATCCCCGGCTCGCCGGACTCTGGCATGTCGGGCTCGGGAGCCGGCTCGGCCACGTCGACCGCCACGTCGACGCTGGCGATCGCCGGCGTGTCGAGGCCACGCGCCATGAAGCCGGCCCACGCCTGGTCCTGCAGGCGCTCGAACGCCGTGGCGATGTCGACCAACGGATACGGCCCGACGGGCGCAGGTGTCGCGAGCGATCCGCTCGCGTATTGGAGCACGCCCTCGGCACCGAAGCCGAGGTTCCACGAGGAGAGCGCGGTCCGGGCATCGGTCGTGTCGTTGGCCGTGACGCTGGCGAACCACTCGTCGGCGTAGGTCTCGAGCTCGACCGAGGCCGGATCGACCCCGATCGCCGTGAGGACCTCGCGTGCCCGCTGCTCGGCAGCCTCGGCGGTGGGAACGCCGACCGGCGGTTCGGGCTCGGGACAGTCCTCGACGGTCTCGTTGCCCTCGCTGTCGACCGAGACGGCGCACGCCTCGCGCACCATGCCCTGGTCGGCCCACGCAGCCGAGTAGTTCCACCATTGCTGGGCGTCTTCGGAGACCCACAAGCTCGGGGCGGTGCCGTCGTCCGGACCGACCCGCCACGAGACGGTGTATCCGTCGTCCGTGCGGACCGGCTCGCCCTCGATGCCCAACGCGGCAGCGAGCTCGGCCACCTGTTCAGCGGTCAGCTCCGCAGCGTCGTAGACGTAGCCAGTGTCGTCGGTCGGAGCGACGAGGCCCTCGCCGAGCACGTACTCGATGTCGAAGTAGGGCGCGATCATCATGTCGTCGGCAGCGAGCTCGCCTTCGGCGGTCGCGTTCGCGACACGGCCGTTCCCCGCGCCGGCGCCACCGCTGGTGAACTCGATCGGGGTCGGCGCGCGGAGGCCATCGTCCGACGGCGCATCGACCGGGGGGTCGGGAGTGGCGTCGTCGTCGGCGTTCCCGCAGGCGCCGAGCACGAGGATGGCGGCCATCGCCACTGGGAGGATTCGAGATGCGTGTTCCTTCATGCCCGTTGGACGTCCTCCGCGTGCACTTGGTTCCCGCAGGTGTCAGTTCTGGTCGAACAGGGCGGCGACGAAGTCGTTCGGGTCGAAGGGGATCAGGTCGCCGAGCTGCTCGCCGATGCCGACGAGCTTGATCGGGATGCCGAGCTCGGTCTCGATCGCGAAGACGATGCCGCCCTTGGCCGACCCGTCGAGCTTGGTGAGCACCACGCCGGTCACGTCGGTCGCGTCACGGAACTCCCGCGCCTGCGCGAGACCGTTCTGACCCGTGGTCGCGTCGATGACGAGCAGGGTCTCGGTGACGGTTCCCTCGCCCTTCTCGGCCACCCGCCGAACCTTCTTCAGTTCCTCCATCAGGTTGGTCTTGGTGTGGAGCCGGCCGGCGGTGTCGGCGAGGACCAGGTCGATCTGCTTCGCCGACGCGCGGGCGACGCCGTCGAAGATCACCGACGACGGGTCACCCCCCTCGGCGCCTCGCACGAAGTCGGCCCCGGACCGCTCCGCCCACGTGCCGAGCTGCTCGGCCGCCGCGGCCCGGAAGGTGTCGCCGGCGGCCATCAGGACCGTCCGTCCGGCATCGATCTGCTGCTGGGAGACCTTGCCGATCGTCGTCGTCTTGCCGACCCCGTTCACACCGACGAACATCCACACGTTCGGGCTCCCCGGCTCGAACGACTCGAAGTGGAGCGTGCGATCACTGCCCTCGAGGCGGGCGACCATGTCGGCCTGCAGCGCGTCGAGCAACGCCGACGGCTCGGTGAATTCCTTGGCCGCCACCCTGGCCTTGAGATCCTCGAGCAGCGCGTCGGTGACGGCGAGTCCGACATCGGCGCGCAGGAGCGCCTCTTCGAGCTCGTCCCAGGTCTCGTCGGTGATGGCCGAGCGGCCGAGCATCCCGGCGAACGCACCGGTGAACGCTGATCGGGCCTTGGCGAGCCGATCCCGCAACGACACCGGCTTGACCGGCTCGGGCTCGACCTCCGGCTCGACGACCTCCGGTTCGACGACGCCGGGCTCGCCGATCAGGGTGTCACCCGGCTCCTCGGCCCGTTCGGGCGGGGGCGGCTCGACCGGCTTCGGCCGGGCGGCCGGCGGTGCCGGCGGCAGCTCCTTGCGCCGATTGAGGGCGATGACCCCGAAGCCGAACACCATCACGGCGACGGCCAGGATCAGGAAGATCCAGTACCACTGCATAGCGATCCCGACGCTACCGCCACGGAATGACCGCCCCCTCCGAGCGGTTAGGGTCAGACGTACCGCTCAACGTCGAGACAGGAGTACCGACATGTCACTGCACCTCGGAGACACCGCGCCCAATTTCACCGCCATGACGACCGACGGTGAGGTCGACTTCCACCAATGGAAGGCGGGTTCGTGGGCGGTGCTCTACAGCCATCCGGCCGACTTCACCCCGGTCTGCACGACCGAGCTCGGCCGCACGGCACAGCTCGGTGAGGAGTTCGCGAAGCGGAACACCAAGCCGATCGTCGTCTCGGTCGATTCGGTCGAGGACCATCACAAGTGGGCGCCCGACATCGCGGAGGTCGGTGGCACCGCCATCAACTTCCCGATCATCGCCGACCCGGACCGCAAGGTGTCCGAGCTCTACGACATGATCCACCCGGGCGCCGGTGACACCTCCACGGTCCGCTCGGTCTTCATCATCGACCCCGACGACAAGATCCGACTCACGCTCACGTACCCGAAGTCGGTGGGCCGCAACTTCGACGAGATCATCCGCGTCCTCGACGCTCTCCAGGCGACGGACAAGGCGACGATCGCCACCCCAGTCGACTGGAAGCCCGGCGACCGCGTGATCGTGTCGCCGACCGTGTCGACCGAGGACGCCAAGGCGAAGTTCCAGAACGTGGAGGTCGTCAAGGACTACCTCCGCTTCGCCGACCAACCCACCTGACGACGGCCGGTTGCGACGATCGCTGCGTTGCGTCTCGCCGCTCGTTGCCGAAGAGGCAACTCGGGCTCACCGCGCCTTGCGCTCACCGCAACCGCCTCGCCCTCAGGAACCATCGATGATCACCGGATCGCGTCGCACCTCGCGACGCGCTCCGGTCGCGCTCGGGGAGTCGACCTGTCCCGATCGGGCGGGTCACCTGGCGGTGGCGGTGGAGGCGCGTTCGGTGACGACCTTGGAGCTGCCACCAGGTTGCATGCTCACCCCGAGCAGCGAGTCGCCGGCCTCCATCGTGCGCTTCTGGTGCGACACGATGAGCAACTGGGCGTCCTTGCGGAACTCGGCGATCAGGCCGAGGAAGCGGTGCAGGTTGACGTCGTCGAGGGCCGCCTCGACCTCGTCCATCACGTAGAACGGCGAGGGGCGGCTGCGGAACACGGCGAAGAGGAACGCCAGCGCCGTGAGGCTGCGCTCACCACCCGACAGGAGCGACAGCTTCTTCACGTTCTTGCCGCTGGGCTTGGCCTCCACCTCGATCCCGGTGTTGAGCAGGTCGTCGGGATGGGTGAGCTGCAGCCTGCCCGAACCACCGGGGAAGAGGGTGGCGAACAGCTGCGTGAAGTTGTGGGCGACGTCGGCGAAGGCACCGGCGAACACGTTCTGGATCTCCTGGTCGACCGCCTTGATCACCCGGCTCAGTTCCCGCCGGGTCGAACGGACGTCCTCCAGCTGCCCCTCCAGGAACTGGTGACGTTGCTGCAGCTCGCTGTGCTCCTCGAGGGCGAGCGGGTTGATCGGGCCGAGCAGCCGAAGTTCGCGATCGAGCTCGCGCACCCGGCCGGCGGCGGTCGCGCCCTCGGGGAGCTCCGGCATCTCCGCGGTCTCGGCAACGCCGGGCTCGATGTCGAGGTCTCGCCGGAGGGTCTCGATCGAGGTCTCCAGCCGGAGCTTCGCCTCGGCCTCCTCGACCTCGGACCGGTGCGAACGCTGCCGCACCTCGTCGAGCTTGCGCTCGGCCTCCACACGACCCTTGCGGGCCAGCTCCAGGGCGGTCGTGAGCGAGCGAACCTCCTCGCTCTGCCTGCGACGGCGTTCGCTGAGCTCCTCGTGCTCGACCTCGATCACGCCGCGATGCGCCTCGACGAGCTCCGCGAGGCGCACGATCGCGGTGATCGACCGCTCGATCTGCACGCGACGTTCGGCGGCGCTCGCCCGCGCCTCCGCATCGGCCTCCAGGCGCCGCTCGTTCTCGGCGATCCGGTGCTCGAGGAACTGCTGCCGCTCGTGCAGACCGGCGTTGCGGACCTCGAGCTCGCGGCGGCGCGACGCGAGCACGGCGGCACGAGCTTCGAGGTCGGCTCGGGCCTCCCCGCGCCGCTTCGCGGCCTCCGCTTCCGCCTGCTCGTCGGCATCGAGCGCCGGGAGCACGGCCTCCAGCTCGGCCACCTGCCGCCGTTCCCGCTCGATGTGCTGCTGGAGCTCGACGACCGACCGATCGAGGCCTTCGAGCTCGGCCTGGAACTCGCGTCGCTGACCGAGCGCCCGCGCGAGCCCCTCGGACGCGGCGGTGAAGTGTGCGTCGTTCTGGTCGAGGCGCCGGCTGAGCGCGGCTTCGAGCTCGCGGGCGCCGCCGAGCGCCTGCTTGGCGTCGGCTTCGACCCGCGAGGCGACCGCGAACGCCTGGGACGCCGCGAGCGCCTGCTCCTCGGCGTCGGTGAGGGCCGACGCGGTCGCTCCACCCGCGGCGGCACCGATGCGCCAGCCGTTGGCGGCGAATCGGTCGCCGTCCGGCGTGACGACCACCAGCTCCGGATGGGCGAGCGCGACGTCGATCGCTTCGTCGACGCTGTCGACCCGCACCGCGTTCCCGACCAGCGCCTCGAGCAGACCGGCGACACCGGGTCGACCGGAGCGGACGTGGGGAGCGACCGGATCGGCGATGCCGCCGAGCTGAGCGTGACGGGCACGGGCGCCGGCGGCGAGGACCGCACCAGAGGTGTCGGACTCGCGGAGTGCGGCGAGTGCGCGCTGAGCCGACTCCGGTCCGTCGACGACGACCGCGCTCAACGCCTCGCCGAGCGCGGCCTCGACGGCCTCCTGCCAACCCGTGTCGATCTCGACCAGGTCGAGCAAGGTGCCGAGCACGCCGTCGACGTCGGCGAGCCGCTCGGCACCGGCACGGGCGTGGGCCGCATCGAGCGCGAGCTGCAACGCCTCGACCCGTGCGTTCCATCGTGACGCGCGGTCGGACGCCTCGTGGCGGGCAGCGGTCGCCTGTTCGTACGCCATCTCCGCGTCGACGCGTCGCTGCTCGGCGTCGGCGACCTCGTCGACGAGCGGCGACTCCACGGCCTCGGCTCGGGCGCAGTCCGCCCGGAGGCGCTCCGCCTCCGCAGCGAGCTGTTCGAGCTTGGCGCGCAGCTCGTCACCGCGCGCCGTGGCACGTCGGAGGTCGCTCTCGCTGCGCTCGACGGCGTTGCGGATCGACCGCAGCTCGCCACGGACCTCGGCGGCCGCGCTGGCGGCCTTGGTGCCACCACCGTGCGCGGCCAGGGCTTCGGTGACCCGCTCGCGCTCGGCCCGGAATGCCTCCTCGTCGGCGGCGAGCGCTTCGGAGTCGGGGGCGACCTGGGTCAGTGCGTCGATCACCTCGGCGAGCTCGGCTCGGAACCGGGCACCGTCGGCTTCGAGGTTGGCGACGACACCGGCGTCGAGCAGCTGACCGTGGTCGCGCTCCAGGGAGCGCTTGCGCTCGGCGAGGATGCCCGCGAGACCGCGGGCGCGCTCGCGGAGCTGATCGACGTGACGGAGCCGTTCCCCCACGTCGCTCTCGCCGCGGGCGCTGAGCTGTGCCTCGAGCGACATGACCTCGGTGTCGAGCCGGGCCAGCTCGGTCTTCAGCTCTGCCTCGAGCCGAACCGCGTCGACACGGTCAGCGGCGATCGTCTCCAGCTTCGTGCGGAGGCCCGCGATCTCGCGCCCGGCGACGAAGATCCGCAGCGCAATGAGCTCGGCCACGAGCTCACCGTGGCGGCGGGCGGCCTCGGCCTGGCGCTCCAGCGGTCGGAGCTGACGGCGGACCTCGCGCAAGAGGTCCTGCAGCCGGAGCAGGTTCGCCTCGGTGGCGTCGAGGCGTCGCTCGGCCTTCTCCTTGCGCTTGCGGTACTTGAGGACACCCGCGGCCTCCTCGATGATGCCGCGCCGATCCTCGGGGCGCGCGTTGAGCACGGCGTCGATCTGACCCTGGCTGACGATCACGTGCTGCTGCCGGCCGACGCCGGCATCCGAGAGCAGCTCCTGGATGTCGAGCAGCCGGCACGGCACGCCGTTGATCGCGTACTCGCTGTCGCCGCTGCGGAACAGGATGCGGGCGATCGTGACCTCGTTGAACTCGACCGGCAGCAGGCCGGAGGAGTTGTCGAGGGTGAGGCTCACCTCGGCACGGCCGAGGGCCGGGCGCTTCTCGGTGCCGGCGAAGATCACGTCGTCCATCTTCTGGGAGCGGACCGACTTCGGGGCCTGGGCGCCCAGCACCCACGCGATCGCGTCGACGACGTTCGACTTCCCGGAGCCGTTCGGGCCCACGACGACGGTGACCCCGGGTTCGAGGGCCATGACGGTCGAGTCGGCGAACGACTTGAAGCCCTTGAGGGTGAGACTTTTCAGGAACACGGCGCCCCGAATCTACCGCTGCCGCCCCCGACCTTCGGCCCTTCTCCGGCGATCTGTGCGCAGATCGTGCGCAGGAACCGCCGAAGAACGCCGCTGGCGGTCAGCGTTGGCATCTCGGACAGAAGTGGGTGGACCGTTGCGCGCTGACCGTGCGACGGATCCATCCGACACCGCAGGTGCGGCAGCGCTCCCCCGTCCGCCCGTACACGGAGTGCGCGTCCTGGTAGGAGCCGCCCTCGCCGAACAGGTCGACGTACTGAGCGTCGCGCAGCGTCGAACCACCCGCCTCGATCGCCGACGACAGGATCTCGTGGATCGACTCGTGCAGCCGCCGTTCGGACGCCAGGCTCAGCTCGTCGGAGTGACGGTCGGGTCGAAGTCGGGCGGCGTGGAGGATCTCGTCGGCGTAGATGTTGCCGATCCCGGCGATCACGTGCTGGTCGAGGAGGAGCGGCTTGAGCAGCCGTCGGCGCGAGCGCAGCATCCACCGGAACTGGCGCAGCGTGATCACCTCTGCGATCGGATCCGGGCCGAGGTTCGCGACGTCCGGCACCTCCACCGCGGCATTCGTCGGATCGAACACGACGACTTCACCGAACGTGCGCGGATCGACGAACCAGAGCTCGTGTCCGTCGTCGAGGTGCAGCACCACGTGCGTATGGGGCGGCCGCATCGTGCCGGCCGGTGCCACGAGCACCTGCCCACTCATGCGGAGGTGGATCATCACCTCGTCCCCAGTGTCGAGCGGCAGCAGCAGGTACTTGCCCCGCCGGTTCGCGGCCAGGATCGTCGTGTCGGTGAGCCCGTGGATCACGGCCTCGCGCGACGTGCGGCGCACCGTGCGCTCGCGGCCGACCTCGACGCCCGTCACCCGGCGACCGACGGCGAAGCGTTCGAGCCCTCGGCGGACGGTCTCGACCTCGGGGAGCTCTGGCACGATGCGACCTCCGGTCAGTCGCCGTCGGTGAGACGGGCGAAGGCCTCGGCCGCCGCCGCCTGCTCGGCCGCCTTCTTCGAGCGACCCTCGCCGTGCCCCAGCTGCTCCTTCGCGACGAGCACCGTCGCCGAGAAGACCTTGTCGTGATCTGGGCCGGTCGAACGGACCTTGTAGTCGGGCGACGGCCGACCGAGGCGCGAGAGGATCTCCTGGAGCGCCGACTTGAAGTCGAGCCGATCGAGCGAACCGACCGCATCCTCCAACCGTGGCAGGAACAGTCGCTCGACGACGTCGAACGCGACGTCGCGACCACCGTCGAGGTAGACCGCGCCGAGGAGGGCCTCCATCGCGTCGGAGAGGATCGAGACCTTCTCGCGGCCACCAGCGGCGTCCTCGCCCTTGCCCAGCAGCAGGTGGTGACCGACATGGAGCTCGGCGGCCACCTCGGCGAGCGCGGTGGCGTTGACGACGCTCTTGCGGAGATCGGTCAGAGCGCCCTCGGCCAGGGCGGAGAAGTTGCAGAACACGAGGTCGGCGATCACCCAACCGAGCACGGCATCGCCGAGGAACTCGAGCCGCTCGTTGCTGAGCTCGCCCTCGTGCTCGGCCACCCACGAGCGATGGCACATCGCGCGCCGGAGCAGGGTCGGGTCACCGAAGTCGTGGCCCAGCCGCTGTTCGAGCGCGCCGAGCGTCAACCGACGCGCTCGTGGACGTAGTCGACCGCGTCGCGGACGGTCTTCAGGTCCTCGAGATCCTCGTCCTCGATCCGGAAGCCCACCGTGCGGTCGGACAGCTCCTCCTCGAGCGACTCGACCAGCTCGATGAGCGCCAACGAGTCGGCTTCGAGGTCGTCCACGAACGACTGGCCCTCGCTGATGGTCGCCGGATCGATCTCCAGGATGTCGGCCAGACGGTCGCGGACGATCTCGAAGATCTCGTCGCGCCCGATCGGGTCGTTGGTCACATGGGTCTCTGCAGGCACGGTCGGGAGTGTACCGCTCCCCCGTTGGGCCATCCCCGTTTGCATCCGGGCCGGGCACCGGGTGAGACTCACGCCGTGCGCAAGCAGCCGATCTCCACCGTGATGACCACCGACGTCGTGTCGATCGATCTCGACCAACCCCTGTCGGATGCCTACCACGCGCTCAAGGGTGCGCCGTACCACCACATCCCGGTGCTCGACGGTGACCGTCCGGTCGGGATGCTGTCGTCCACCGACGTGCTGAAGCTCGTGTACGACGTCGAGGGCTCGAGCGACAAGATGCTCACCTCGATGCTCGACCACCAGTTCACGATCGAGGACGCGATGACGCCCGATCTGGTGACGTTGCCCGAGTCGGCGACCGTGCACGACGCTGCCGAGCTCCTCGCCGACAGCAAGCGCCACTCGATCCTGGTGGTCGACGACGACGGATCCCTGGTCGGCATCGTCACGACGACCGACCTGGTGCGGTACCTCCGCGACCTCTGATCACCGGGTCGCTCCGTCGCCGCGGCGTACGCTCGCCGGGTGGTGGAGCGACGGATCCTGTGGGGTGTCCGGATCGCGCTCGTCGCGGCGCTGGCCTTCAGCGTCGCCTTCCCCGATCTGCCCCAGTTCGACGGCAAGGGCATGGCGTTCCGTGCCCCGTTCTTCCTCCTCCCGATGGCCGCCGTGCCGGTCGGCTGGCGCCTGCGCGGCCGGCGCGAGCCGTACCCGTACCTGGCTGACGCGCTGGTCATCTCGCCGTTCCTGGTCGACACGCTGGGCAACGCGCTGAACTTCTACAACAGCTACGACGCCACCGACGACGTGCTCCACGTCGTGAACTGGGTGCTGCTCGTCGCCGGGATCACCCTGCTGCTGCTCCGCACCTCGATGAACCGACTCACGGCGTGGGCGCTCGGGTACGGGATCGGCGGTCTGGCGATCATCTGGTGGGAGGCGGCGGAATGGCTCGTGCAGGAGCTCGGCACCGCTGGGCTCCAGCTCACCTACGGTGACACGATCGGCGACTTGATGCTGTCGTCGACCGGTGGAGCGCTGGGGGCGCTGCTGGCGGTCCGATTCGGGCCTCGTCGCGCGACGAGCGTCAGTCCATCAGGTCGACCGTCATGGTCGGCGTCGTGAGCTCGGGCGGGTACCAGACCCGCACGTGCTCCATGTTCGTGGCGACGACCACCGCGCCGTGGCGTTGGACGTTCACGTAGACGTCACCACCACAGCACTCCTGCGCGAATGCCGTCGACGGCCACGGGTCACCCTCCGGGCCGATCCGCTCCCCGGTCTGCAGATCGAGGAGGACGTAACCGGTCGGGGCGACGGACTGCTCGTCCCGGTCGGTTGCGATCGCACGGTTGTCGACGAGGACGGGAACGGCGTGCGCCCCCTCCCGCCTCCACAGCTCCCGGCCCGTCTCGATGTCGAAGGCCGCCAGCTCCTCCTGGGGTGGGTCGTCGTCGACCCAACCGCAGTAGCCGTCTGGGTCCCAGTTGACGCACCGCATCGCCAGCACCACGTCGTCCGCGACCGCCCAGTGGAAGCCTTCGCGGCTGATGCCGTGGAAGTCGGGTGCGGCCCAGATCAGGTCACCGGCGCCGTCGAACAGGCGAAGCTCGTAGGGCTCCCCGAAGGTCTCGGTCACCTGCTTCGGCAGCGCGTCGCGCTGCACGGTGGGATCGTCGGTCCAGGCTCCGTCCACGAAGACCGCGGCGGTCTCGCCCCCGATCGGGAAGCCGTCGGCGAGGACGTAGTCGTCGTCCGACGGATCCGCGTCGACCACCTGCACCCAGGCGCCGTCGACGCCGACCCAGCTCGGCGGCACCGGGACCTCCGAGGTCGCGCCGTCGAGCGTGTCGATCACCATGAGCCGATCATCGGCCCGGATCGGTCCGGAGCCGTTCCGGGGACCGAGCACGACGAACCGTCCGCTCCCATCGCCGCGTTCGGCGAGCGCGGTGACGTCCGTCGGGAACGGCACGGCGGTGCCCGTCGCCAGGTCGACGCCGACGATCGAGAGCGGCTCCCTCCAGGCGGTCGAGATCACCCATGCGACCGTGGGCTCGAGCTCGGCCGGTGCGACCGCGAAGCGTCTCGTCTCGACCTCGTCGAAGCAGCGCCGCCAGCGGATCGAGCCGTCGTGGTCCACGGCGACCAGGCTGGACGACGTCAGGGGCTCGTCCCCGACCGGCCACCCATCGGGCGGGTAGACCCCGACGAGCACCCCGCCGGGGATCGGCGCCGTCCCGGCGATCGAGCCGTACGGCCCCGTGGACATCACGACCTCGGGCATCACCAGGTCGAGCGACGGGGCGGCTCCGAGCGTGGTGAACGCGTCGAGTCCCGGACTCGTGACGTACGACGCGCTGGCGTCACCGGTCACCTCGGTGCACTCGTCCGTCCAGTACGGGACGTCGCGCGGCTCGGTCGTCCCGGTGACGGTGGTCGTCGTGCCCGGTGTCGTCGTCGGTGGAGCCTCGCTCGTCGTGGTCGTGTCCACCACCGCCGTCGTCGTCGGTGGACTCGTGGTGGTCGTCTCGATCGCCGGTTCCTCGGTCGCCGCCGGTGCGGTGATCGGGTCGCCGCCGTCGTCGGCACAGGCCGACCCGACGAGCACGGCCGCGACGACGAACGTCGCACCTCCAAACGTCACACCGCTCATCGTCCACGCTCCGCGGTGCGCCCGACGGTCGGACGTCACCAGAAGCGATTCCACCATTGCCGGGCTCCGGCCGCCAGGGAATTCCGGCCCGGTCGGCGAAAGGCCGCGCGCTCCGTCCCTGCCCGTCGGCCCATGATGGCGTCGTGACGCTCGACGACATCGACTGGCCCGTCCGCACTGATCGGTTGCTGCTCCGTCGGGCGACCGTCGACGACGGAGGTGCGATCTGGTCGATCCGCTCCCAGCCGGGCGTGAGCGACTGGCTCACCAGGGCTGCCGTCGACCGCGAGGAGTTCGTCACGTACACGACCGAACCGAAACGGCTCGCGAAGACGCTCGTCGTCGAGCTGCGTGACCAGCCGGGCACGATCATCGGCGACCTGATGGTCTCCATCCAGGACCCCTGGGCGCAGTTCGAGGTCACCGACCAGGCGCGAGGCGTGGAGGCCGAGCTCGGCTGGGTGTTCGCACCCGAGCACGGCGGGCGTGGCTACGCGACCGAGGCCGTGCGTGCGGCGATGTCGATCTGCTTCGACCGGCTCGGCCTCCGCCGGGTGGTCGCCAACTGCTTCGCGGACAACGAGTCGTCGTGGCGACTCATGGAGCGGGTCGGGATGCGGCGCGAGGTCCACACCGTCAGGGAGTCCCTGCACCGATCGGGCCAGTGGCTCGACGGTCTCGGCTACGCGATCCTCGCCGACGAGTGGCGAACGCGACCGGACGAACGGGATCAGCCGCCGTCGGCGTCGAGGCCGTCCGGACCGTCGTGACCCTCGTCGGCGGGCGGGCGGATCGCGGCGGCGATCTCACCGACCACGTTCGCCTCGACCATCTCGCGAGCGACCCCGATCGCGTTGACGATCGCCCGCTGGCTCGAGGAGCCGTGGGAGATGATGCACACGCCATCGACGCCGAGCAGCATCGCGCCGCCGTAGGTCTCGGGGTCGAGCGTCTCGTACAGCGGGAGCAAGGCCGGCATCAGGGCGTCGGCGTGCTCCTGGTACTCGGGCGAGGAGGCGAAGGCGCCGAGCAGCGCTCCGACGACGGCTTTCATGCCGCCCTCGAGCGTCTTGAGCACGACGTTCCCCGTGAAGCCGTCGGTGACGATGACGTCGGCGGTGTCGCTCATCACGTCGCGGCCCTCGACGTTGCCGATGAAGTTCAGACCGGAGTCGGCCGCGGCGGCCTCGAGCAGCGGATACGCCTCCTTGCGGAGCGAGTCGCCCTTGCCGGGCTCCTCGCCGATCGACAGCAGGCCGACCTTCGGCGAATCGACACCGAAGCGATGGCGGGAGAAGATCGAACCCATCTGGGCGAACTGGACGAGCCAGTCGGGCTGCACCTCGGCGTTGGCGCCGGCGTCGAGGAGCACGGTGGGGCTGCCACCGGGATACGGGATGATCGTCGCGATCGCCGGCCGGTTCACACCTTTGATCCGACCCATCCGGAGGAGGGCGGACGCCATCGTGGCCCCGGTGTTGCCGGCGGACACCATCGCCGAGGCGTGGCCGTCGCGCACCGCCTCGGCGGCGCGCACGAGGGTGGAGTCCTTCTTGCGCCGAACGGCGCGACCGCCGTCCTCGTCCATCTCGATGACCTCGCCGGCCTCGATGAGGGGGAGGTCTCCGAGGTCGGCCCGAGTCCCGAGGTCGGGTGGGCCCACGAGCGCGACGGGCGTCCCGGCGGCAGCGGCTGCCCTCGCCCCGGCGACGATCGCGCCAGGAGCGTGGTCACCGCCCATCGCGTCGACAGCGATCGGCAGCATGGGGTGTGTCGGCGATTCGGAGTCAGCCGACGTCGATGACGACGCGGTTCTTGTACCAGCCGCAGGACGGGCAGACCGTGTGCGGGGTCTTCGCGTTGCCGCAGCGCGGGCAGGTGCTGCGAGCTGGTGCACCCAGCTTCCAGGCAGCGGCGCGGGTGCTGCGGCTCTTCGACTTCGACTTCTTCTTCTTCGGAACGGCCACCGTGGGTCTCCAGCACTTGGTCCCAGCCGAACTGGGACGCGTTCAGATCGAGTTCAGATCAGCGTGTCGAGCCGATCGCACGACACGGCTGCGCCAGGCTATCGGCGGATCCGCCGGATTCCGATGGCCCCCGCACCGTTCTCGTCCTGGTCGGGTTCTGCCGGACCCGGTGCGGCAGAACCCGAACCAAGACGGTTCAGTCGTCGTCGAGGGTGAGGCCGTCGAGGGCGGCCCAGCGGTCGTCGCGGACGGTGGTGTCGCAGTCGCAGGAGCGCTGGTTGCGGTCGACACCGCACACCGGGCAGATCCCGGCGCAGTCGTCCTGGCACAGGATGTCGTCGGGGAGCTCCAGCAGGACGGCCTCTCGCACCGCGGGCACGAGATCGATCTGGTCGCCCTCGATCGGGAACGCATCGTCGCGATCGCGTTGATCGAGGGTGATCTCGTCCTGGTACACCTCGTCGACGTCGATCACGGCGGTGCCCACGACCTCGGCGAGACATCGACGGCATGGCGCCCGCCACGGCATCACCACCGTGCCCTCCACGACGACCCCGTCGATGTTGCTGGTCGCGACCAAGTCGACCACGATCTCGCCGGTGATCCGCTCGTCGACCACGCCGAGCTCGCTCGCCGGGATCGACAGGGCGACGGTCTTCTGGAGACCCGGCTGACGAAGCAGCTCCCTGGCGTTGAGACGCAGGTCGTGGAGACGAGGTGCCATCGCGACCTCCGCAGGACCGCCGCTCAGCGGTCCTGGTCGAAGAACCCCATCGGATCCTCCTCCGACACGTCCGTCTCGGGGAGGTGGTCGCCGGCGTTCCCGATCGACAGCTTCTGGCGGCCGGCCGCGACCGTACGACCGAGCTTGTCGAGCAGGATCTCGAAGCTGGCCAGGCGCTGGTCGAGGAAGTCCTCCGTCTCGAGCTTGAGGCGCCGGGCGTCGGACTCGGCGGTGTCGACCACGTGGCGGGCACGAGCCTCTGCGGCACGTACGACCTCGGTGCGCTGCACCATGCGCTCGGCCTGCGCGCGAGCCTCGTCGAGCATCTCGTTCGCCTCACGCCGCGTCTTGTTGACGAACTCCTGGCGCTCCTTCAGCATCCACCGCGCCTGGCGCAGCTCTTGCGGCATCGAGGCCAACGCCCGGTCGAGCAGCTCGAGCAGCTCGTCACCGTCGATGCGGGGCGACGACGACAGCGGGATGCGTGGCGCGTTCGCCACCATGTCGATGGCGCGGCGGAGCCACGTCTCGGCGTCGCCGACGTACCCCGCCTGATCCTTCGGATCGGGGTAGTCGTCGTCGATGTCGTCGTACTCGTGGACGCCCTCGTCGTCGTAGTCGTCGTAGCGGTCGTCGTAGCTCATGGATCTGCCATCACCGATCTACCATCACGTCGCGGGCTGGGACGTCCCGAATCTATCGGTCAACGCGGCGGCGACCGGGGGCGCCACCAGATGGCCGACGGGTTCGCCCTGCGAGGCGATCTCGCGGATGAACCGACTGGAGATGAATCCCAGCTCGGCGCGGCACGGCACGAACACCGTCCGGATGCCGGTGACCGAGTGGTTCATGTGGGCCATCTGCTGCTCGATGTCGAAGTCGTTCGGGTTCCGGAGTCCCTTCACGATGAAGTCGGCACCGGCGTCGGCTGCCGCCTGCACGGCGAGCCCGCCGAACGCTCGGACGCTGACCGAGGGGCGCCCGGCCAGGCTCGCCTCGGCGAGCGCGACCCGCTCGTCGGGGCTGAACATCCCGGACGGCTTCTCGAAATTGACGAGCACGCCCAGCACGACATCGCCGAAGAGCTCCACCGCCTGATCGACCACGTCGATGTGGCCCAGGTGGAGCGGGTCGAAACTGCCGGGGATCAGCACCGTTGACATGGGTGGCAACACGGTAGTGCGGTCAGCTCGCGCCCGGACTGATGCGCTCGAAGAAGGTCACCCAGGTGCGGCCGTAACGCTTGGTGCGCGTCGCCTCCCACCCGGGTGCGTCGAGGTCGTCGAGCGGCCGGCCGGCCTCCGCGACGACGAAGTCGGCGCGCGTCGCGGCCAGCAGGGCGGGCCATCGGTCGAAGTCGTACGGCGGGTCGGCCAGGACCAGGTCGACGTCGAGTCCGGCGACCATCACCAGCGCGTCGCCGGGAACGATCTTGCTCCGCCGCTCGAGATCGAGCGACCGGAGGTTGTCGCGCAGCGCCCGCAAGGCCCCGCGGTCGCGCTCGACGAACGTGACGTGCGCCGCGCCCCGCGACATCGCCTCGATGCCGAGACCACCCGAACCGGCGAACAGGTCGGCGACGGTGGCGTCCCGGACGAGATCGAGCGAACCGAGGGCGTTGAACATCGCCTCGCGCACCTTGTCGGTGGTCGGCCGCGTGTCGTGACCCGGAGGTGCCTCGAAGAGACGACCGCGGAGCTCACCGGCGACCACACGCATGTTGGCCAGGCTACGGCGCATCCTGCGGCGGCATACTGGGTCCGTGCTGGAGCCCGAGGAGCAGATCGTCTGCATCGACTGTGGCGGCCGGGCGTTCCTGCTCACACCACCACGTGAGGACGACGTGTGGTTGCCCGGCGACATCGTCGCCTACCGCTGCGAGGACTGCCTCGACCGGTGGGACCTCGTCCTCCCCGACGACGAGTGAGCCGTCGCGCAAGGTGTCAGACACCTCACGCGACATCTGGCGAGCGTCAGCGCAGTGAGTCGGATCTGATGCGCTTCTTGGTGGCGGCCCAGCTGCAGATCGGGCACGCAGCCATGTCGTGACGGCGGGCGGGGCAGTGCTCGCGGCCGAAGAAGATGATCTGGAGATGGCGGCGGTTCCACGTCTCGATCGGGAACGCCGCCTTGAGGTC
>DATHUU010000083.1:0-8662 GCA_035461925.1 Ilumatobacter sp. | reverse complement strand
GGGCCGAGCGATCCGATCGGTCGGCCGAGGATCTCGCTCGCCTCGTCGTACGGCATCGGAGGATCGGCCATCACCAGGACCGTGATGATCTCCCGGCACCCCTCGTCGAGGCGCGCGAACGCAGACCTGAGCTCGGCCCGTTGCTCGACCCGCATGACACCGGCGGCGTGGTCACCCTCGTCGCCGACCAAACGGTCGGACAGGTCGCTCGGGGCGTCGCCGGTTCCTGCTCGCCAGGTGCCGGTGAGCGACAGCTCGGTGCGGCCGCGCCGGCGGATGATCTGGCGGACCTCGTTGGCGGCGGTCGTGGCCATCCAGCCCGGGAGCTTCTCGGGTTCACGGATGGTGTCGAGACGCTCGGCCAGACGCAACCACGTCGCAGCGAAGGCGTCATCGCGAACGTCGGGATCGGTGGTCATCATGTTGACGGCCTTCCAGACGACTCGGTGGAGACGTTCGACGAGCGCGTTCCAGGCCCCCTGGTGGCCGTCGAGCGCACCGGAAACCAACGTTGCGAGCCCGTCGTCGGCATCGTAGCGCAGGTCGTGAGCCACCGCGTCGACTCTACGTCCAGGATCCGAGGTGCCCATGGGTCCAACTCCATGGCGACACAGATGTGACATCGCGGTCCCAGATACGCGCGACCAGGGATTCCTCGCCTACCTTCTGGACGATGGTCGCCCAGGGAACGCTCCAGCGCCGCTTGGGCCTCGCCGATGCCGTCGTGATCGGCGCCGGGTCGATGATCGGCGCCGGCGTGTTCGCCGCCTGGGCACCAGCAGCCGAGGCGGCAGGTTCCGGGTTGCTCGTCGGTCTCGCGCTCGCCGGCCTCGTCGCGTGGTGCAATGCCACCTCGTCCGCCCAGCTGGCGGCGATCCATCCGGAGTCGGGCGGCACCTACGTGTACGGACGGCGCCAGCTCGGTCCGGCCTGGGGGCACCTCGCAGGGTGGGGGTTCGTCGTCGGCAAGACCGCGTCGTGCGCTGCGATGGCGCTCGCGATCGGCGCGTACGTGTGGCCCGAGCACGAGCGCTGGGTGGCGATCGCCGCCGTCGTGGTGATCGCGCTCGTGAACGTCGGCGGGTTGGAGCGGACGGCGTTCGTCACGCGCATCCTGCTCGCCGTGTCGCTGATCGCGCTGCTCGTCGTCGTGGTCGCGGCGTGGACCGGCGAGACCACGTCGCTCGACCGGATCACACCGATCGACGCCTCGCCCCACGAGGTGCTGCAGTCGGCGGGCCTGCTCTTCTTCGCCTTCGCCGGCTATGCCCGCATCGCGACGCTCGGCGAGGAGGTCCGCGAGCCCGAGGTGACGATCCCCAAGGCGGTCCCCCGCGCGCTGCTGTTCGTGCTCGCCGTCTACCTCGTCGTGGGGGTCTCGGCCGTGGCCGCCGTGCCCGCCGAACTGCTGGGCAGCACCGACGCGCCGCTGCGACTCGTCGTCGAGGTCGCCGGTCGCGACGCGCTGGCACCGGTGGTGCGGGTCGGCGCGACGATCGCCTCGCTCGGGGTGCTCCTCAACCTGGTCCCCGGTGTGTCCAGGACCATGCTCGCGATGGCCCGACGGCGCGAGCTCCCCGGCTGGTTCGACCACGTCGACGGCCGCCGGAACCTGCCGCTCCGGGCCGAGACGACGGTCGTCGCCGTGGTCGGCGTGCTCGTCTCCCTCCTCGGCCTCCGATCCGCGATCGCGGTCTCGGGGACCGCCGTGCTCACGTACTACGCGATCACGAACGCGGCGGCGTTCACGCTGACGCGCGAGCAGCGGCGGTGGCCCCGCTCGGTCGCCGTCGCAGGTCTCGTCGGCTGCGTGGTGTTGACGTTGTCGCTGCCGTGGCGGGAGCTGCTCTCCGGGGCGGCGGTGCTCGCGGTCGGCGTCCTCGTGCGGCTGCTGACCGTCGGACGATCGGTTGCCGCGGACTGAACGACCCCTCCTACGAGATCGCGGCGGCGAGCTCGGCGAGCTTGGCGATCGTGTTGAGGTTGCGCGCCGTCGCCGTGACCTGCCAGGGGCGTTCGAACCGATCGATCGTCATCTTCGATCGCCCCGAGCCGTTCGGATACACCAGGAACAGCTCGCGACCGTCGACGAGCCACCGGTCGGGGAGCCATCGGTCCGGGTCCGGACCGCCGGTCGGCGGCGGGACACGATCGAGGAAGGCGATGTGGAGGAGCTTCGGGTCGATCCCTGGGTCCGTGAACGGGTGTCGGTCGACGGCACGCGCGACCTCGTCACCGGCCCGCACGACGATGGGCACCGACAGCCCGTGCCGTTCCACGAGCATCGCCGAAAGACGTCCGGCCATCGTGGCTTCCGGCTCGTCGCTGCGGAACACGACGTTGCCGCTCTGGATGTAGGTCACCGCGTCGACGTAGCCGAGCGACTCGACCGATGCGCGGAGCTCCGCCATCGCGAGGCGGTTGCCGCCCCCGACGTTGACGCCGCGCAGGAACGCCACCCAGACGGTCACGGCCGCCCCAGCGACCGCAGTGCTCGTTCGTAGAGCGCCTCGGCCTCGGTGTCGGTCGCGGCGCTCATCTCGGCCATCTCGAGCATCACGTAACCGTGCACGGTCGCGAACAGGTGATAGGCCCGTTCGGCGAAGTCCTCGCCGGGTGCGGCCCGCTGCACACCGTCGGCCAACAAGGCGAACGACATCAACGCCCGCTCGCGAGCTGCGTCCGACGGCACGTAGTCGGGCACGGCGCGCCCGAACATGACCATGTACTGCGTGCGATGGTCGAGGGCCCACGTCCGGTACGCACGGCCCGCTGCCGCCAGGTCACCCGACTCGAGGCCGGGCCGGACCGCGGCGTCGAACGACGCGAAGCCGTCGAGGAAGATCGCTTCGACGACCCCGTGCTTGCCACCGAAGTAGGTGTAGACGCCCGTCGTCGAACAGCCGGCCTCGTTCGTGATGTTGCGCACGGTCAACCCAGCCGCGCCCTCGCGCTGCAGGACCGACAGCGCGGCGTCGACCAGCTCGATCCGCATGTCGGCGGACTCGGCGTTGGGGATTGACGGCGCAGCCATGCGTAACTAAGTTACACGCCAACATCCACGTAACTTAGTTACGCCGACCGCCGAGGAGCTCCCATGTCCGCCACCGACGCCGCCTTGTACCTGTCCGGTAACTACGGACCCGTGAGCGAGGAGGTCACCGCGTTCGACCTTCCGGTCGTCGGTGAGCTCCCCGCCGAGCTGAACGGGCGCTACCTGCGCAACGGGCCGAACCCGATCGAACCGGTCGATCCGCGGACGCATCACTGGTTCATGGGCGACGGCATGGTCCACGGCATCCGCCTCCGGGAGGGTCGCGCCGAGTGGTACCGGAACCGCTACGTCGGCTCGAAGCACGTGAGCCAGGTGCGCGGCGAGCCCGACATCCCCGGACCGAACTGGAACGACAGCCCCCACGGGCCCAACACCAACGTCGGGGGGTTTGCCGGACGCACGTGGGCGATGGTCGAGGCCGGCGGCTCCCCGGTGGAGCTCACCTACGAACTGGAGACCGTGGGCCGCAACGACTTCTCCGGCACGCTGCCCGGCGCCTTCACCGCCCACCCGAAGATCGATCCCGACACCGGCGAGATGCACGCGATGGTCTACGCCTGGGGTCAGTGGCTCGACCACATCCAGTACGTCGTGGTGGCCCCCGACGGCAAGGTGAGCCGCACCGTCGACATCCCACTCGGCATGACGATGCTGCACGACATGTCGCTCACCGCCCGCTACGCGATCGTGTACGACCAACCCTGCACCGTCGACCTCGACCTGGCCTTCGCGGGCCGGTTCCCGTTCCGCTGGAACCCCGACTACGGCAACCGGATCGGGCTGCTCCCGCGCGACGGCGAGGCCGACGACATCGTGTGGATCGACCTGCCGATCGGCTACGCGTTCCACCCGATGAACTCCTACGACACCACCGACGGCAAGGTGGTCATCGACATCTGCAACTACCCGAAGATGTTCGAGCACGACCTCCTCGGGCCCTTCGGCGACGGCAACCTGGGCCGACTGGAGCGCTGGGAGCTCGACCCGGTCGCCCGCACGGCGTCGACGACCGTGATCGACGAGACCGCCAACGAGTTCCCGCGGCATCGCGGCGCGCTCACCGCGAAGCCATACCGGTACGGGTACTGCGCCTCACCGGCGCTCGACCTCGCCGCCGGCTGGCCCACGATCAAGCACGACCTGCACACCGGTGAGCGGCAGGTCTTCGACCACGGCCCCGGCCGGGCCGCCGGCGAGCCGGTGTTCGTCGGCAAGCACGGGCGCACCGAGGAGGACGCCGGCTGGCTCGTCACCTACGTCCACGACCTCGCCGCCGGCTCGGCCGAGTTCGTCGTGATGGACGCCGAGGATCTCGGGCGCGGCTACGTCGCCCAGGTCCCGCTCCCCCAGCGCGTCCCGTTCGGCTTCCACGGCAACTGGGTCAGCGACCGCAGCGTCTCACCGACCTGACGCCCAACCCGCCGTTCCAGCGTGGCGGTGATCCTCGCCGCGTTGCCACCGACGACGAGCATCGAGCGTCAGTCGACGTAGCTGACGCCGTCGGCCTTCGTCATCTGCATGATCGCACCGCTGCGGCTGTCGTCCTTGACGAGAGCGACGACACAGTCAGCGACCTCATCGGGCGTGAGGACGCTCTGCGATGCACGGAGCTCCGCCATGACCTCCTCGCCCATCCCGAGTGCCAACGGGGTGTCGACCAGCTCAGGGCAAATCGCATTGACGCGGATACCCGACTCGTGCGCGAGATGTTCGAGGGCACGCGTGAAGCTGACCACACCCGCCTTCGCTGCGGAGTAGACGGGAGCCGCAGCCATCGGGAAGAGACCGATGAGCGACGCGAGGTTGACGACGACGCCCCCGCGGCCGGAGCGCCGCATCGCCTGAACTGCGAGGCGAGTGCCGTCGATCACGGCGGTCAGGTCGATGTCGATGACACGCCGCCAATCTCCAGGGTCATCGGCGAAAAGGTCGCCATCACCGATACCGGCGATGTTGGCGACGATGTCGAGGCGACCGAATCGCTCCACGGCCGCATCGAACGCTCTCCCGAGCTCCTCACCGTCGGTCACATCACACGAGTGGAACACGACGTCCGTCACACCACCGGCGAGTTCGACGGTGCGACCGGCTCCAGCGTCGTCGCGATCGACGACGACCACGGATGCACCTCGACTCGCCAGCGCGAGCACGGTGGCCCTGCCGATTCCCGATGCTCCGCCCGTGACGAGCGCGACGCTGCCTTGGATCTCCACGGTCTGAACTTCCTCGCTGCAGATGGGCGGGGACCCGACGCTACCGCGGGTCGCGGGAACGCGGACTCACAGGAGTTCACCCGCCACGTCGGCGATCAGCCGGAAGCGGTGGCCCAGCGGGTCAGGCGCTCAGTCCAGGTCGGGTCGACCGGCATGTCCTCCCCGTCGAGGGTGAGGATCGGTGCGACGAGTCGCCCGGACGAGACGAGCCACGCACCGTCGGTGGCGGGGAGCCGCCGCGCCTCGATCAGGTCGTCGCCCGTCGGCACGCCGTCCCCGTCGGCCTCCGCGAAGATCGATGCTTGGGTGACCGACGCGAGGATGCCCGTGCCGTCCACCGTGGTCGTCAGCAGGCGGTCACCCTGTCGCCAGATCAGCGCCGAGCGTGGACCCTCGAGCGCCAGCCCCTCGGTCGACACGAACAGCGCATCGTCGGCACCACGTCGCACGGCTTCGCGGGTGGCCGCCATGTTGACGGCGTACGACAGGGTCTTCACCCCGCCGAGCAACCAACCGGTCTCGCCACCGAGCTCGGCACGGCGGCCGAGCGAGAGGGTGATCACCGAGATGCCACTGCGCTGAGCACGGCTCGAGTCCGGCAGCGGAGCGATCGTGAGGACACCGCTCGGCTCGTGAGCTGGGGACCACTCGCTCCCCCGCGAGAGCAGCACCCGGAGCACGGCCTCACCCGGTCGTGTCCACGCGGCGAGCGCTTCGCCGACCAGAGCACGCCAGGCGTCGAGGTCGACCGGTGGCAGGTCGAGCGCCTTGGCCGATCGGACGAGCCGGTCGAGGTGGGCATCGAGGTGGTCCACGTGCACCGAACCGTGGTCCCCCACTTCGACCCGCATGGCGTCGAAGCAACCGTCGCCGCGGGTGAGTCCGAGGTCGAACGCCGACAGCACTGGTCCGTCCGGATCGTCGAGCACCCCGCGACCCAGGACGGCGACGAGGTGCGTGTGTGGTTCCACGGTCCGCCATCGTACGGTCGCGACGCCGACGTCCGCGACGCCGGGGGCATGGGTCAGTCGGACGCCTCCGCGGCGGCAGCGAGGTTGGCGAGCGTCTGCTCCATCGTCACCCGGTTGTGAGCGGTCCGGTCGGAGACGCCGGTCGCCTTCGCGGCGATCGGCTTGAAGAAACCTGGGCGCAGATCGGTCCAGCTCTCGGTGACCACGCACCCGCTCTCCGTCGGCGTGATGTCGTACGCCCACAGGGCGACCGGGAGGCCCAACGCCTTGACCCGGAACGAGAACCGGCGGCCCGGGTAGGCGTCGACGACGGTCGCGATGCTCTTCCACGACTTGCCACCATGACGATTCGAGCCGCGGAACGCGGCGCCGGGAGCGGGTCCGGTCGCGCCCTTGATCCAGGCGCCACCCTCGTTCTCCGGTGACCACTCCCCCATGCGGGGGAGATCGGACACCATCTCCCACACCACGTCGGCCGAGGCCGCCACGTCGCGGTTCACGGACACGTGTGCGCTCATGCCGCCACGGTACACGCGCTGCAACGTGGACGAATCCGGACGGGCCGCCACTGACGTCGCGAGGATCGACGAGGTCGGCTGTTCCGGGCGTCAGAGACCGAGGGACTTGGCGATGATGATCTTCATCACCTCGTTGGTCCCGCCGTAGATCGACGTGACGCGGGCGTCGGCGTAGGCGCGGGCGATCGGGTACTCCAACATGTAGCCGTACCCACCGAACAGCTGGAGGCAGCGGTCGACGGCGGTCTTCTGGAGGTTGGTGCACCAGTACTTCGCCTGGGCGGCGTCGGACGCCGACAGCTCACCGGCGTTGAGCTGCAGCACGCATTGGTCGATGTACGCCTGGGCGATGTCGACCTCGGTCTTCACCTCGGCGAGTACGAACTTCGTGTTCTGGAACGTGCTGATCGGCTTGCCGAACGCCGACCGCTCCTTCACGTACTCGACGGTCCAGTCGAGCGCCGCCTTGGCGGTGGCCTGGCCGGTCACAGCGATCGAGAGGCGCTCCTGGGCGAGGTTGCCCGTGAGGTAGTTGAACCCCTTGCCCTCCTCGCCGAGCAGGTTCGCGACGGGCACGCGGACGTCGTTGAAGAACAGCTCGGCCGTGTCCTGGCTGTGCATGCCGATCTTGTCGAGGTTGCGGCCGCGCTCGAAGCCGGGCATGTCGCGCTCGACGATCAGGAGTGACATGCCGGCGTGGCGCTCCGACGGGTCGGTCTTGGCAGCGACGACGATCAGGTCGGAGTTGATGCCGTTCGTGATGAACGTCTTCGACCCGTTGAGGACGTACTCGTCACCGTCCCGGATCGCCGTCGTGGCGATGCCCGCCAGGTCGGAACCGGTGCCCGGCTCGGTCATGGCGATCGCGGTGATGAGCTCGCCGGACGCGATGCCGGGCAACCACCGTTGCTTCTGCTCGTCGTCGCACGCTTCCAGGAAGTAGGGCGTGGTGACGTCGTTGTGGAGCGTCATGCCGAGCCCGGCGCCGCCGATGCCGGCCGCGGCGAACTCCTCTGCGATGACCTGGTTGAACCGGAAGTCCTTGGTGCCGCCACCGCCGTACTCCTCGGGGATCTGGAGCCCGAGGAACCCGTATTGGCCCGCCGACGTGAACATCTCACGCGGCGAGATCCCGGCCTCCTCCCACTCGAGGTAGTGGGGGGCCACCTCCTTCGCGATCCACGAGCGGAACGACTCGCGGAAGGCCTCGTGCTCGTCGTCGAAGATGGCGCGCATTCGGTGCTCCTCTGCTCAGGCCGCGAGGCCGGACTTCTCGAGGACGTGGACCCCGCACGCTGAGCCGAGCCCGATCACGTGGGCGAGGCCGACCTTGGCACCCTCGATCTGGCGGGGACCGCCCTCGCCACGGACGTGCTGGCAGACCTCCCAGATGTTGGCGATGCCGGTGGCCGAGATGGGATGACCCTTCGACTGGAGCCCGCCGGACACGTTGACCGGCAGCCTGCCGTCTCGCCACGGCGCACCGGACTCGAAGAAGTCGACGGCCCCTCCCTCCTCGCACAGCATCAGGTTGTCGTAGTGGACGAGCTCCGCGGTCGCGAAGCAGTCGTGGAGCTCGACGAGGTCGAGATCGTCCGGGCCGATGCCGGCCTGCTCGTACGCCTGCCTGGCGGCGTTGCGGGTGAGGGTGTTCACGTTCGGGAGCACCTGGCAGGCCTCCTCGTACGGGTCGCTGGTGAGGACCGACGCCGACACCTTGACCGCCCGGCGCTGCTGCTCGAGCGACAGCGTGCGGAGCTTCTCGCCGCTGACGACCACCGCGGCCGCGGCACCGTCGCAGTTGGCCGAGCACATCGGCCGGGTGTTCGGGTAGGCGATCATGATGTCGTTCATGATCTGCTCGAGGCTCATCGCCTTGGAATAGGCGGCGAGCGGGTTGAGCGT
>DATHUU010000082.1:0-25471 GCA_035461925.1 Ilumatobacter sp. | reverse complement strand
CAGGCGCCCGCGAGGTGGCAGCCAGCCACATTGCGGACGGTGTCGCCGCACGCCTCCCGGCTGGTGAGCCCGACCGACGCGAGGTGCTCCATCACGTCGGGGATCTCGGCGAGCTCGACGAAGTGGAACTGGAGGTTCTGGCGCGTCGTGATGTGGCCCCACCCGCGGCTGTACCGCTCGGCCACGAAGGCCATCATCTCGAGCTGCTCCGGGGTCATCGACCCGTACGGGACCTTCACCCGGATCATCTGGCTCGTGCCGCCCTGGCGTTGGCCGTAGATGCCGTTCGTGAGCCGGAACACCCGGAACACGTCCTCGGGAAGCTCGCCGGCCACGTACTCCGCCAGCTTGGTGCGGAACTTGGCGATGTCCGCGACCTGGTCGCGGTCCCAGTCCTCACGCGGTCGGACGTGGATGCCGTGATCGGGGTCGAGCCGGGCGTCGGGGTGTTGGTCGAGGTACTGGTCGAGCACGGTCATCCCAGGGCTCCTTCGGTCGGTGCCGCCGAGGCAGCGAGCGCGGGCAGGTTCGGGAGGTCGCGCAGGACGTCGCGTGCTGCGACCTCCCCGACGACGATGACGGACGGGTTGCGCACCGGTTGCACGCCGAGGCGGTCGAGCGTCAGCCGCTCGATGCACTGGTCGTCACACGTCGCGCTCGTGACGACGGCGACCGGCATGTCCGGACGCATGCCACCGCCCATGAGCCGCTCGGCGATGTCACGTGCGCGGGCCGCACCCATCAGGACGACGAGCGTGGTGCCGGCGACGGCGAGCGCCGACCAGTCCAGGAGCCGATCGTTCGCCGGATCCTGGTGGGCGGTCACGATCGTGACACCGCTCGACACGCCTCGCATCGTCACGGGGATCCCCGCCGCGGCCGGGCCGGCGATGCTCGACGAGATGCCCGGCACGACCTCGACCGCGATCGCGTGGACGCGGAGGTGCTCGGCCTCCTCGCCGCCCCGTCCGAACACGAACGGATCACCACCCTTCAGCCGAACGACGGTCTCGAACCGCCGACCCCGGTCGACGAGGATCTCGTTGATCTCGTGCTGCGTGTTACGGCGCGAGCCGGGCGTCTTGCCGACGTCGACCAACTCGGCCCACGGTGCCGCCGAGGCGAGGATGCGCCCGTCGACGAGCCGGTCGTGGACGATCACGTCGGCTCGGGCGAGGAGTGACACCGCTCGCATCGTCAACAGGTCGGGGTCCCCCGGTCCGGCTCCCACGAGATGCACGGTCATGTTCCAGTCCTCTCCGAGAGCTCCAGCTCCTCGTTCTGGTCGGGTTTCCGCCGGACTGGTCCGGCAATTCCGAGACCAGAACGGAGGCGGTGGCGGGCGTCGTCGAGGCGATCGGCGGCGACGAGCTCGAACAGGTCGTCGTCGATGACGTCGTCCCAGCCGGTCACCTCCGAGGTCCCCCGTGACGCACGGAGCTCGTCGCGGACCTCGCTGACGAGATCGAGGGCGCGTGCATGGACGTCGGTGAACGTGGTCTCGAGTTGCGTGCGGGCCCAGCGCGCCATCGCCGGACTCCGACCGTTGGTGGAGACGGCGATCTGGAGATCGCCGCGGGTGACCACTGACGGGAGGATGAACGCGCAGTTCGACGGGTCGTCGGCGGAGTTCACGAACACGTTCGCCGCCTCGCCGTCGCGGGCGACCTGGCGATTGACCGCCGGGTCGTCGGTCGCCGTGATCGCGAGACGGTACGAAGCGACCTCGCCGCGGCGGTACGCACGACGGTGCCAACGGACGTCGGGGTCGTTGGCGATCTCGGGCACGGCGTCGGGGGCGACGACGGTCACGACCGCTCCTGCGGAGAGGAGGCCGGCCACCTTGCGGGCCGCCACCGGGCCGCCACCGACGACGAGGGCGCGTCGACCCCGAACGTCGAGCACCACCGGATAGGGCGTCGAGAAGACGGCGTCGCTCACAGGTGCAACCCGCACTCGGTCTTGGCGCCGCCCCAGCGGCCGGATCGGCCATCGGTCGACGGCTCGGTGCACGGCCAGCACCCGATCGACGCGTAGCCATCGAGGTGGAGGGTGTTGACGAGGACGTCGTGGTCGGCGACGTAGGCGTCGTGGTCGTCGTCGGTCATGTTCGCCAACGGGTTGATCTTGACGAGGCCGCGCCGATCGATCGAGACGATCGGGGCATCCGCCCGTGCCGCGCTGTCCGCCCGGCGCAGACCGCTCAACCACGCATCGGCGTGGCGTGGCAGGTAACTGTCGAGCGGGTCGACCTTGCGGGCGGCGCAGCAGGCATCGCTCCCGTCGGCCCAGACGTCGGGCGCATCGGCGGTGGGGCGGAGCACGGTGAGGTTGAGCGAGTAGCGCTCCATCGCTCGCCGCACGGTGTTCAGCGTCTCGGCGAAGTGGAACCCGGTGTCGAAGAAGATGACCTCGATGTCGGGGTCGACGGCGGTGGCGATGTCGATGAGCGTCGTGTCCGCGAACGACGCCGTCATCGCCAGGCGTCCTCCGAAGCGGCGGGTCGCCCAACGCACGATCTCCTGCGGTGTCGCGTGCTCGAAGCGTCGGTTCAGAACGTCGAGCTCGGAGGTCGGCAACGAGCCACGTCGGCGGAGCGCGACCCGCTCGGGTCGACTGGACGGGTCGAGGGGGGTGGTCCAGGAGTCGACGGCGATGTGGGCGGTGTGGGCGGTGTGGGAGGTCATTGTCCGGATCAATTCCCGAGTGGATTGGTCAAGTATTGACGGCACACTCAACCAGACGCGGCGGGCAGATACAACATAATTCCGATCAATTTTGTCGGATATAGACCTTGGAGGCGGAACAACATGAGACGATCGATCGACGACCACCCTGCGAGCGCGGCCGACGTGCCATCCGGTCTCGAGCACGACGTCGTACCCGTGTCGTGGGCCGTTGCGGTGAGCGACGACTACGACGACGCCGCGCCGCGAGTGGTGCTCACCGTCGAGGAGGTCGGGTGCCCGGGAACCGGCCTCGTGGCCCACCTCTCCCCTCCCGTCGCCCGACGCCTCCGCGTCGCTCTCGCCGACGCCTTGAAGGAGATCGGCGAACCGATCGGGTGACGTGGGTGCCGAGTCACTCCGGAGGGCGCCACGACGGGTCGCGGCCGGTGAAGGCCAGCGCCCGATCGACGACCGACGCGTCCGCCGGCACGTCGACGCGCGGTCCGAAGTGGCCGCTGTTGCGGATCGCATCCTCCATCGACTCCATGCCGGCGAGCTGCTCGGCGAGCGTCACTTCGTCGAGATCGACGTCGAGATCGATCGAGCGGGCGAGATCCCAGGTGTGCACGACGACGTCACCGGTGACGAACATGGCGATCGCACGCGAGACCGGCATCCGACCCGGTGGACCGGTCTCGATCTCGGTCGCCGCCTCGGCCGGATCGGACATGATCGCCTGGAGCGCGGCCGCGACGTACCGCCACCGTTCGATCGGCGGATCGGCCGGATCCGGGGCGTTGCGACCCACCGCCTCCAGCAGGAACGGGGTCCAGTCGGCGAGATGCGCCACGACATCGCTCGCGACCCAACGCTCACACGGCGTCGGTCGGCCCCAGCCGGACACCCGTTCGACCTCGTCGATCACGACGTCGAAGTCGGCGATCGCCCGTCGGAGTGCGTCGAGGGGGGTCCGTTGGCTCATGGGTACAGCTTGCCAAACACCCGTGGCAAGCTCGCACCGTGACGACGGTCTCCGACGCCGAGCGCCGACGGCGACTCGCGGTCCGCCACGCGCTCGTCCCGTCGCGCCGTGCCAACACGGTCACCGAGGCGATCGAGGCGGTCGTCGCCCTCCACTCCTCCGACCCGACGAGCGTGTTCCTCTCCGCTGCAGCCCGGATGCGGTCGCCGACGCCGCGGACGATCGAGACGGCGCTGTACGAAGACCGCGTCGCCTTCCGCCACCACGCCATGCGTCGCACGATCTGGGTCATGACCCCGCCGGTCGCGCAGGCGGCGCACGCTGGATTCGCCCGCAAGATCGCCCTCGCCGAGCGCCGCCGAACCACGATCCTGTTCGGCGAGGACGAGGCGTGGGTCGTCGACGGGATCGATCGGGTGGTCGAAGCGGTGCGTTCGGCGGACGGGCCGATCGGGGCACGCGCCGTCGGCGCGGCCGTCCCCGACCTGGCGGAACCGCGGGTGGTCAACGCGGGCAAGCCGTACGAGGGGACGATGGCACCGCACACCCGCCTGTTGCTCTGCGCCGCGTTCGAGGGGCGGATCGCACGCGGGCGACCGGCGGGCACCTGGATCGGATCGCAGTACATGTGGCTGCCGAGCGAGGCGTGGCATTCGATCGACTGGTCCGAACCCGACGAGCTGACCGGGGCCACGGCGGTGATCCACCGCTACCTCGACCGGTTCGGTCCGGCGACGCTGGACGACGTCGTCTGGTGGACCGGCGCCACCAAGACGCTCGTCAGGCGCTCCCTCGATCGCCTCGGCGCAATGGAGGTGAGCCTGGAGGACGGGACGACCGGCTTCGTCGCGCCCGACGATCCGGTCGACCGCTCCAGCGACGATCCCAGCTCCGACCAGGACCCCGGCCCGTGGGTGGCGCTGCTCCCCGGCCTCGATCCGTCCGCCATGGGCTGGAAGGGCCGCAGTTGGTACCTCGACCCGGAGGTCGCCGTCCGGGTGACCGACCGCAACGGCAACATCGGACCCACGCTCTGGGTCGACGGGCGTGTCCTCGGTGGTTGGGTCCAGCGCCCCGACGGGTCGATCGCCCACGACGCGGCCGGGCTCACCAGGACACATCGAGCGTTGCTCGACGTCGAGATCGAGCGCCTCCGTGCATTCGTCGGCGAGACCCGATTCAGCGTCCGCTTCCCGTCACCGAACCAACGCGACCTGCTCGCCTGACCAGCAGCCCACCTCGCCTGTCAAGCGAGGAACGGGACGATCGCGGCGTAGGCGACCACCAAGGCGATGCCTTCCCACCGCTCGACCGCTCGACGGGTGTGCATCGCACCGGCCGCGAGCAGCGACACGCCCACGGCCGCGCCCGCCGCGACGAGCGTGAGCCGCGTGTCGTCGAGATCAGGTGCACCGATCAGCCCGATCACGCCGCCGACCATGAGCGCGTTGAAGAGGTTCGAGCCGAGCAGGTTGCCGACGATCAGATCGGTCTCGCGACGGCGTGCCGACTGCACGACGGTCACGAGCTCGGGGAGGGACGTCCCGATCGCGACGAGCGTGGCACCGACGAAGCCTGCGCCGAGACCGGCTCGATCGGCGAGGTCGATGGCCCCCCAGAGGAGGAGCTGTGCACCCGCCACCGTCCCGATCAGGCCGAGCACGGTGCGCAGGATCTCGATCCGCATCGAGTGGTGGGACGGATCCGCCAGCTCCTCGGCCTCCGGCCCGAGCGGATCGTCCCGCTTGGAGCCGCGCGCGACGCGCCAGAGGGCGGCCGCCATCGCCGCGAACAGGACGATGGCTTCCCACCACGCCACCCCTCCCTGCACCACGATCAGGAACAGGACCATGGCCGCCACGGTGATCGGCACCTCGCGCCGGACCGTGCTCGACAACACCGTGATCGGGACGATGATCGCGCCCACCCCGAGCAGCAGGGACAGGTTGGCGATGTTCGAACCGACGATGTTCCCGACCGCGATCTCGGAGTCTCCGCCGGCAGCCGCGATCGCGGACACCAGGAGCTCGGGGCTGCTCGTGCCGAACCCGATGATCACGACCCCGACGACCATGGGCGAGATGCGGGAGATCAACGCCACACGGGCGGCGCCCAGCACGAACTGGTCGGCGGCGTACGCCAAGAGGACCGCACCAGCCGCCAACGCCAGCAGGGTGAGCACCACGGGAACCGTCCTTCGATCGACTCGACACTGCTTCGCCCCGGATCGGCGCGCAGTCGGACGGGGACGCTATCGGCGCCCTCACCGCTCGAAGGTAGCGTCGGCGCCGTGCCGGTCGTCGATCCGATCCCGTACCAGCCGTGGCTCGCTCGTGGACATGTGGTGGACGGCGCGTTCCGGTGGCGCCTGGGCGCCCGGCCGCTCGACTTGCGGGACTGGGTCGAGCTCGGTCCCGACGCGGACGGGCCGGACGGTTGGATCGCCCAGAAGTCGACGGTGATGGCCGAGCACGCCGCGACCGCCTTCGCGGTGCTCGACGGCATCGAGCCCGAGTGCGAGGAGATCGCCGACGCGCTGCTCGCGCACCTTCGGACCAGATGGCCCGAGCGCTACGCCGGCACGTCGATCGACCCGGCGCTCCATCCGCTCGACGCGACCGCACGTCTGGTGCCGGAGGATCTCGTCGTGATGGTCGAACGCGACGGGCATCTCGTCTTCGGCGGCGGCTCGGTGTGCTTCCCGAACCGGTGGGACCTGCGTTCGAAGCTCGGCGCGTCGATGACCGACGTCCACGCCCCGGTCGCCCAGCTGAACGCGCAGCTCGAGGACGCGGTCAACGGGTTCTTCGAGCGGCTCCGACCCGAGCGCTCGTTCTGGCGGCTGGGGTGGGGCATCCTCGACACGGCGGACGGCTACACGCCGCTCGACGGCACCGCCCGGCCGAGGCCCGAGCACCCGACGATGGACGATCTCCACGTCCGGGTCGAGCGCGAGACCCTCCGTCGGTTCCCGAGGACACGGGCGGTGCTGTTCACGCTCCGCACCTACATCTCACCTCTCCGCTCGGTGATCGCGGATCGCGAACACCGCGACGCGATCGCACGCATCGTGGACGCCATGCCCTCCGACGTCCGCGGCTACAAGGCGATCACCGACGCGATCCGAACAGCGGTGGGTTGACTCGGAGCGCTATTGACCGGTGCGCGCTTTGCAGCGGTTCAGGATCTCCTCGAGGTCGTCGTCGATCGAGGAGATGTCGACGTCGACCGGCTGAGCCGCCGCCCCGTCGACCGAGATCCACAGCGTGAGCCCCTTCTTCTTCGTCGTCTCGGCGACCGCATGCGGGTCGCAGCGGTTGACGTCGATCGTGAGCGGCAGGACGAGCCCGCTCGCATCCGATCGGAGGGTGCGCTCGGGGGCACCCTGCTCGAAGGGCGTCTCGACGCCGAACAGCACCGTGCCCTGGACGGCGTGCACCGCGAGCTCAGCGGTTCCGGTCCGCCGAGCGATCGTGATGTCGAGCGCGAACGTCTCGCCGTTCAGCACGGGTTCACCGAGCGCGATGTCGTTCTCCGCCAGCACCCGCCGAGCGGTGCAGAACCGGGACCGGATGGCTGCCAACGTGGTGGTGTCGTCGAGCGCGATCGCCCCCTCCACCGCGTCCGCTTCGGCACCGACCGCGTAGTGCACGACGAGGGACGCCGCCAGGGGTGGGGGCACCTCGCAGTCGGTGACCTCACCGAAGATCGCCTGGATCGCGACCCGCTGCCCGTTCGCCGGGATCACCACCCGACGCTCCTCTGGCGGTGCCGGCTCGAACCCGTCGATCCGCAGCTGATGGTCGAACAGGACGAACGGCTCGTCCCCGTCGCGGGACACGACGACGTTCACGCGCCCCCGGTCGAGCAGATCCCGCGGATAGCCCAACTCGGCGACGGCGACGGTCTCGGGTAGCGGGGGCGCGGTGGCCGGCGTGGCCGCATCCGGAGCGGTCGCATCCGGAGCGGCTCCGTCGCCCTGACACGCGGAGAGGACGACGAGCAGGACCACGGCGTGGCGGAGCGGGGATCGCACGGGCACAGCTTGGCAACTCCCCGACGGTCACGCGATCACGGCGGGTGGTTCCGAGTCGGTGACCAGGGCCAACTCCTGCACGGCTCGGGTCATCGCGACGTAGAGGAGGCGCGCACCACGAGACGGGTTCCCGCCGTCGCCATCGAGGATCTCGTGGGGGTTGACGACCACGACCCCGTCGAACTCGAGACCCTTGACCTGCTCCGGACCGAAGAGTGGCACGTCGTCGTGACCCAGGTCGTGGACGTGGTCGGTCGCGACCCACCCGCGAGCCGCCAAGGCTGCGGCGAGGCGTTCGTGGAGCTCGATCGGGGCGACGACGCCGGTGAGCCGGTGGCGGTGCTTGACTTCGGCGACGACGCGGGCCACTTCGGCGGGCAGCGACGCCTGCGGCACCGCGTGCCAGGTCGGCGCAGCGCTCTCGGCGCGAACGGACCGGCTCGCGGTCGCGTCCACTCCTGTGTACGGCAGCAGCCGGTTGGCGACCGTGAGGATCGGCTCCGGGACGCGGTATCCGATCGTCAGGTCGGCGATCGTGCCCTCGGCGCCGAGATGGGCGAACACGTCCCGCCACCGTTCCTGGCCGGCAGGGGTGGTCGACTGCGCGACGTCGCCGACCACCGTCAGCGAACCCGTCGGTGACCGGCGACCGATCACGCGGAGCGCCACGGCTGAGTGGTCCTGAGCCTCGTCGACGACCACGTGGGCGTACGTGAACGGCGTCCCGTTGAGCAAGGTGTTCGCCTCGTCGACGATGAACTGATCGGCGGCGGTCCACGACCGACGCGTGCCACGCGACCCCGGCAGATACCGGTCGACGAGCCCGATCGGCTTCTGGGTCGGCCAACACTTCGCGAGCACGGCCTTCAGCGGTGCGGCTTCCGACCATCGGTCGTCGCCGCCGCACCGACGGCGCAGCTCCTGTTGGGCCAGGACGCGCAGGCGTTCACGCCGCTGGTTGACCGGGACGATCCCGCCCTTCGCGGTGTCGATCCACTCGCCGATCAACGCGGCGTCGAACACGTGTCGCCGTGCTCCGATCGGTACGACGACGTCGTCCGCCGGCGGCCGGATCGCCGCGAGCGCCAGCTGCTCCAGCTCGGTCAGCCGGTCCGGCGAACCCTTCCAGCGGGCCGCCTCCGCGTCGTCGACCGCGGTGACCTCGACCTTCGGGATGCACAGGTCGAGCGCCGTGCACTGCCGCACCGACCGCTCGCCGAGGGATGGGAGCACGTTGGCGATGTAGTCGAGGAAGGCCCGGTTCGGACCGACCACGAGCACGCCGTCCCTCGCCAGGCGGGAGCGGTGCTCGAACAAGAGGTAGGCGGCCCGGTGGAGCGCCACCGCGGTCTTGCCGGTTCCCGGACCGCCCTGGACGATCAACGCCTGATCGATGTCGGACCGGATCACGAGATCCTGCTCGGCCTGGATCGTGGCCACGATCTCCCGCATCGCACCCGAGCGGGCTGCACCGATCTCAGCGAGCACCGGATCGGGGATGCCGGCGGCCACGTCGACGGCATCCGGGTCGTCGAGGTGCTCGTCGAGGTACGCGGTCATCTCGCCGTCGGCGAGCGTGAACCGGCGCCGGAACGCCACACCGAGCGGATCGACCGCGGTCGCTCGGTAGAACGGGGCCGAGATCGGGGCCCGCCAGTCGACCACGACAGGGTCGTGATCGTCGTCCTCGATGTGGCGCCGGCCGATGTACCAGCGGTCGACCGACCGGCCATCGGGCGATGGCTCGTCGATCCGGCCGAAGAACTCGCCCGCCCCGGGTGAGCGCAGCGAGTCGATCGCCTCCCACACGGTCATCTCGACGTACTCGGCGGTGATCGCGTCGGCGGCGCTCGCCGGATCGACTCGTTCCAAGCGCTCGACCATCCGGTCGCGGCACGCCCGCGCGAACGCCAGTCGCGCCTGCTCGTCGGCGAGCTCCGGAAACGGGTGAAGCGGGTGATCGGTCGACACGGGGCGTCCGACGCTACACCGTTCGGGAGCGGTCTGACTTCTCCCGAACCCTCGGCCGGCGACATGATCGGATGCGTGCGCATCGACGACTTGTTCTCCATCTCCGGCAAGGTGGCCCTGGTGACCGGCGGGTCCCGCGGCATCGGCGAGATGATCGCCGCCGGGTTCCTGGCGAACGGCGCCACCGTGTACATCAGCTCACGCAAGGCCGACGCCTGCACCGCGACCGCGGAGCGGCTGATGGCCGAATACGGCGGTAGCTGCGTCGCCCTCCCGGCCGACCTGTCCGGTCTGGACGGTGCAGCAGCTCTCGCCGCGGCGCTGCGCGAGCACGAGGACCACCTCGACATCCTCGTCAACAACGCCGGGCAGGCGTGGGGAGCACCGTTCGAGGAGTTCCCGGAGAAGGGCTGGGATCGCGTCCTGGACGTCAACGTGAAGGGCCCGTTCTTCGTGATCCAGCAGCTCATGCCGCTGTTGGAGGCGGCGGCGACCGACGACGACCCGGCACGCATCATCAACATCGGATCGATCGACGGACTCCGCCCACCTCGCTTGCAGACCTACTCCTACAGCCCGTCGAAGGCCGCGATCCACGCGATGACTCGCCAGCTGGCGGCGGAGCTCGCGCCCCGGAACATCATCGTCAACGCGATCGCGCCCGGCCCGTTCCCGACGTGGATGCTCTCGACCGGCATCGGTGGGGGCGGCGACGTCGACAACACCGATTGGGACTCGCTCGCCCGCATGAACCCCCGCCACCGCGTCGGCACCCCGGAGGACATCGCCGGGCTGGCGATCTTCCTGTCGAGCCGCGCCGGCGCGTTCACCGTCGGCGACATCATCACCTGCGACGGCGGCGCCGTGCTCGCCTGAGTACGGTGGCCGGGTGCGCCTGATCTCCTACATGTCGCCGGGATTCCCTGCGACGCTGTTCGAGATCATCGGTGACGCGATCGGGGCCGAGGTTCACTTCGAGACCGCGGCATCGGGGCCGCCGCCAGGACGGGATCCCTTCCGTGACGGTTCGTTCGACCTGGGATGGATCTGCTCGACTTCGTTCGTCGACCTGGCGCTGCGCCACGACCGACCGTCAGTGCAGCTCGTCGGTGTCGGTTGGGTCCCGGACGACCCCGACGTGCACGGGCGTCCCCTCTACTTCGGGGACCTCGTCGTCCGTGACGGCTCGCCCGTCGTGTCGGTGGCCGACCTGCGGGGACGTCGGATCGGCTGCAACGACGTCATCAGCCTCAGCGGTCATCTCTCGCTGAGGTTCGCCATCGAGGCGCTGGGGGAACGTCCCGACGACTTCGCCGAGCTGGTCTTCACCGGTGGACACCACGCGTCGCTCGACGCCGTGCTGTCCGGTGAGCTCGACGCGTGCGTGGTCGACTCGGTCGTGCGGGTCGGCCGGTCCCGACTCGACGAGGGCGTCGCCGACCTTCGGGTTGTCGAGCGCCTCGGTCCCTGGCCGGTCCAACCGCTGGTCGCCCGCGCCGATCTGGAGGCGCGACTGGTCGCCGAGATCCGAGACAGGGTCGTGCAGCTCGGTGCCCGACCCGACGTCCGTGCCGAGCTGGCGGCCAGCGCTCTCACCGCGTTCGTCGCCACCGACCCTGACCACTACGAGCCAGTCAGCCGGGCCTTCGAGCGTCATCTGCGGATCTGATCGCGACTTCGGACGAGCGACCCGTACGGTCGCTGGGACTGCGCAACACGGGAAGCCATCGCGTGGATGCGATCCGGAGGTCGAGCGTCCCGCTCCGGAACCGCCGACGTTGTCCGAGCGCCGGTCGGCCATCGCGGGATCCTCGGCCAGACTGTCGGCATGTCGTTCCCCCCGCCGACGGTCGAGCCGCTGCGCATCCGCGGGCTCACCAAGTGGTTCGGGAGCCATCGGGCGCTCGATGCGCTCGATCTCGACGTGCCCGTCGGGAGCTGCTTCGGTCTGGTCGGCCCGAACGGCAGCGGCAAGTCGACGACGCTCCGATCGGTGGTCGGACTCGTCCGGCCCGACGGGGGCACGATCGCGGTCTGCGGCGTCGACATCGCGGCCGACCTCCACGGCGCCCGCACGTTGATGGGCGTGGTGCTCGACCCGCTGCAGCTGTTCGAACGGCTGACCGCTCGCGAGTTCCTGTCCACGATGGGCGAGCTGCGCGGCCTCGACCGGAACCTGGTCGCCGAGCGCAGCGAGCAGCTCTTCGCCACCCTCGCGCTGTCGGACGATGCCGATCGCCAGATCGCCGGCTACAGCCACGGCATGCGCAAGAAGACCGCGCTGGCGTCGGCTGTGCTCCACCGGCCACGGCTGCTGCTCCTCGACGAGCCGTTCGAGGGTGTCGACCCGGTGTCGGCCCGGACGATGCGGGCGATGCTCGACCGCTTCCGCGCCGGAGGCGGCACGGTCGTGTTCTCGAGCCATGTGATGGATCTGGTCGAGCGGCTGTGCGACCACGTCGGCGTGATCCACGAAGGGCGGGTCGTGGCGAGCGGTCCGACCGACGTCCTGCGCGGCGAACGCCGTCTGGAGGAGGCGTTCATCGACGTGGTGGGCGCCTCGGACGTCGACGACGAGGCACTGGCCTGGCTGGGATGAGACCGGGATGAAACCTGGGATGACAGCTGGGACGACGGCCGGGGCGCTCGCCGTCGACCCGGCCTCCCGGGCAGCGCCGCCGTCCGCGCCACCCGCACCGCCTGCCGCGACCCCGTCCCGACGCTTCCGGGGCGTGGTCGCCACGTTCACGCGGCTGCGCTGGCGGCTGCTCCGCGGCGCGATCCGTCGCGGTGGCGCCGACCAGGTCGGCGCGATCGTGTCCACCGTCGCGTCGGCCCTCGTCGGGCTCGGCGCGGGTACCGCTCTGGCGGTCGGCGGGCGGACGGTCGACGCCCGTTCCGATCTCGCCGTGCTCGCCTGCTCGCTGATCCTGATCGGCGTGCTCGGCTTCGGTGTCGTCGCCGGGGTCGCGCAGCCCGTCGACCCCCGTGTCGTCGCCCCCGAACCGCTCGACGATCGAAGCCGGGCGATCGGTGTGCTCGCGGCCGCAGCGTTCGGACCACCCGGGCTCGCCGGTCTCGCACTCGGCACCGGCCTGATCGTCGGCATGGTCCACGGTGTCGACGAGATACCGATCGTGGTGTTCGGCGTCGGCGCCTGGCTGCTCTCGCTCATCCTCGTGGCCCGCACGGCGACCAACCTGCTGTCGTTGCTGCTCAATCGGTTCCCGCGTGCCGGCCAGCTGGTGGTCGGCGGCGTCGGCATCGTGTTCTACGGGAGCTTCCAACTCGTCCCGGCGTTCCTCGGCAACCTCGACGACGATCAGCGCGCCCGCGTGGCCGACGTCGTCGCCTGGTCGCCGCCGGGCCAGCTCGGCCGGGCGATCGGTGACGGCGCGGACTGGCCGATGGCGCTCGTGCACCTGGCGCTCGGCTGGGTCTGGCTCCCGGTCCTCGCGCTCGCGTTCGAGCGGAGCGAGCGGCGACTCGCGACCTCGGTACGTCATCACGGCGGTGTCGAGTCCGCGACCGAGCTGACCGGGATCCGGCGCATCGGCCGTGTCCTCTGCGGTACCGGCGAAGCGGGGGCGATCGCCTGGAGGAGTCTCCTGATCCGGTTCCGGTCGCCCCGGACGGCGTTGGAGACGGTGACCGGCGCTGCCATCGGACTCGCGGCCGTGCTCGCGCCCACGATCCTCCGAGACGATCCCGGCTCCGGGGCGGTGCTGGTCGGGGGCGCCGTGCAGTTGGCGGTGCTGTTCATGTCGGGCAACAGCTTCGGCAGCGACGGACCCGGTCTGACGCACGAGCTGATGACCGGTGTCGACATCGGTGACTTCGTTGCCGGAAAGCTCCGCAGCATCATGATCGTCGCGATGCCGTTGGCGATCGCCGGGCCGTTCCTCGCCGCGGGCCTCACCGGGGAGTGGCGCTACCTGCCCGCCGGGTGCTGTGTCGGCGCTGCCGGCCTGCTCGCCGGCTCTGGCGCGGCGCTCGTGCAGTCCGCGATGGTGCCGATCGCCATGCCGGAGAGCGACAACCCCTTCGCGAGCGGGGAGACCGGCAAAGGTGTCGTCGCCGCGCTCTTGCTCATGAGCGTGTTGACGGCGCTGGCGATCGCGACGGTCCCGATCGCGCTCGCGCTGTTCTGGGCCAGCGACCGCGGTCGTGTCGATCTGGTCACCGCGTTCGCCGTCGCGACCGTGGTCGTCGGCTGGTCGCTCGCCCGACTCGGGCACTGGATCGCGGAGCGCCGGATCACCAACCGTCAGCCGGAGTTCCTCGCTGCCGTCACCCCTGCCCGCTGAGACCCATCGGCGGAGCGATGACCCACTACGTTGGGTCCAGTGGGGTTGTGGATCGCTGTCATCGCCGTCGCCGTGCTGGCCGTCGCAGCTGTCGCGGTCGTCGTGCTGCGCCGACGAGGCAGCACGTCCATCCGCGAGTCCACCGTGCCGACACCATCGCGACCGACTGCGGCACCGGCTGCGCCGATGACCGACCTCGAGTCGGCGCTCGCACAGGTCACCGATCGGGACGGGCGGCCGATCCGGGAGAAGATCGACGCCGAGTCGGTCCACGTCGACCCGCTGCGCGACCCGGACGACACCGGTCCACTCCTGCGGCGAGCTCTCGACTCCATCGCTCCTCACGAGGAGGTCGACGAAGCGCCGGGCGGTGACACGCCGGACCAGGATCCCGCCTGACGCGGTCGGACAAGGGTCGCCCGAGCAACGGGCGGTACGCTCTGGGCCATGGAAATCGAGCAGACCGACGTCGCCGACGAGACGGCCCAGGACGACCAGGAGATCGCCGACGAGCTGTTGATCGAGGAGATCTCGATCGACGGCATGTGCGGCGTCTACTGAGTCCGCAGGCACGAACGAGCTGACCCGCGGCGTGAGCAGCACCCCGACCCTGGCCGTCACCGCACCCGATGCCACGATCGCGTCCCGCGCGCTCGCCCTCCACCCGCAGGTCGCTCTGCGGCCCGAACCGTTCGGTGCGCTGGCGTACCACTACGACACCCGCCGGCTCGTGTTCCTGAAGCATCCCGACGTCGTCCGCGTGGTCGCGGCACTCGCCGACCACCCCACCGTCGCCGACACGCTGGTCGCCTGCGAGATCGAGCCGCAGCGATGGCCGTCGTTCGAGCGGGCGCTCGCCGCGCTCCTCGAATCGGAGATGTTGCATGACCGCACTCGTTGACCAGCTGAAGGGCGGCCTCGACGCCCCGATCTGCCTCACGTGGGAGCTGACGTACGCCTGCAACCTCGAGTGCGTCCACTGCCTGTCGTCGTCGGGTCGACGCGACCCCCGAGAGCTCACGACCGACGAGGCCAAGGCCGTGCTCGACGAGCTCCACCGCCTCCAGGTCTTCTACGTCAACATCGGCGGCGGCGAACCGATGATCCGCCGCGACTTCTTCGAGCTGGTCGAGTACTCGATCGGCAAAGGGATCGGCGTGAAGTTCTCGACGAACGGTGCGTTCATCGACGCGGAGAAGGCTGCCCGGCTCACCGCGATGGACTACCTCGACATCCAGATCAGCCTCGACGGGACCGACGCGCTCACCAACGACGCCGTTCGAGGTTCGGGCTCGTACGCCACCGCCATCCGTGCGATGGACCATCTGCGCGCCGCGGGGTTCGTCGAGCGCAACGGCCCGTTCAAGATCTCGGTCGTGGTCACCCGCCACAACGTCGACCAACTCGACGAGTTCCAGGCGCTCGCCGACTCCTACGGCGCCCAGCTGCGGATCACCAGGCTGCGACCCTCGGGCCGTGGCGCCGACGCCTGGCACGACCTGCATCCCACGAACCCGCAGCAGCGCCGGATCTACGAGTGGCTGCTCGCCCACGGCGAGCACGTCCTGACGGGTGACTCGTTCTTCCACCTCAACGCGCTCGGCGACGAGAACCTGCCGGGGCTCAACCTGTGTGGTGCCGGGCGGGTCGTCTGCCTGATCGACCCGATCGGCGACGTCTACGCCTGCCCGTTCGTCATCCACGACGAGTTCCTGGCCGGCAACGTCCGCGAGCCCGGCGGGTTCACGCGGGTCTGGCGCGAGAGCGACCTGTTCCTCGGGCTGCGCGAGCCACAATCAGCAGGCGCGTGCGCTTCGTGCGGGTCGTTCGACGCGTGCCAGGGCGGCTGCATGGCGGCCAAGTTCTTCACCGGCCTGCCGCTCGACGGTCCCGACCCGGAGTGCGTCGGCGGTGAAGGCGAGCTGGCGCTGGCGGGTGTCGGCACCGGAACGGCGCCTCGGCCGATGGCCGACCACTCGAAGCCGCCACGTCCGGTGCCGGTGAGCCTGGTCAGGAAGTAGCCCGACTCGATGTGGGCCGTCCTGCTCCCGGTCGCCTACCTGATCGGGACGTTCCCGAGCGCGGCGCTGGTCGCTCGCGCCAACGGCGTCGACATCCGGTCCGTCGGATCGGGGAACCCTGGCGCGTCGAACGTCACGCGGGTCCTCGGATGGCGCAAGGGCGTGTGGGTGTTCGTGCTCGATGCCGCGAAGGGGGCGCTCGCTGCCGGGCTCGGCCTGGTCGTCGCCGACCGACCGGCCGGCTACGCCCTCGGCGCGGCCGCGGTCGTGGGGCACGTCTTCCCGGCGTGGCAGAGGTTCCGAGGCGGCAAGGGCGTCGCGACCGGCGGTGGCGTGTTCGCGGTGATGTCACCGATCGTGTTCCCGATCCTCGTGGCGCTGTGGTTCGTCCTGTCCAAGCTCACGAAGAAGGCGTCGCTCGCCTCGATCGTCGTGGTCGCGCTGCTCCCGGTCGGGGTCGGGATCGTCCGCCGGGAGGCGTGGGAGGTCATCGCGACGATCGCCCTGTGCATCCTGGTGATGGCGCGACATCTCGGCAACGTCAAGCGGCTGATCACCCGCAAGGAACACGCGCTCACCTGACAGCGGTTGGCCGATCGCCCTCGTCGCACCCACGGATGGCGCGACCCACGAGACGGACGCCGATGACCTGTGGCACTGTCGGCGACGACACAGACGCGGCATGATCACCTCGTGAGCTGGAGCAGGTGATCTGGTGAACGCCGAGCCGAAGACCGTCACCGAACACTCGAGCGCACGTGCAGCCGCCATGGCGGCGACCGCTGTCGAATCGCTCCCCGCCGCCGCCGTCTACGGCGCGACCGCGTCCTCCTTGAGCGGGCTCACGTCCGACGAGGCGGCACGGCGACTGGAATCGGCCGGCCGGAACGTGCTGCGCGAGATCGGGCGGCCGTCGCTGCGCTCGCGCCTGATCGGTCACTTCACACACCTGATGGCCCTCCTGCTCTGGGCCGGGGCCGTGGTCGCGCTGCTCGCCGGCCTGCCCGAGCTGAGTGTCGCGATCGTCCTCGTGAACGTGATCAACGGGGTGTTCAGCTTCTTCCAGGAGTACAAGGCCGAGCAGGCGATCGATGCGCTGAGGAAGCTGCTCCCGGTCGAGGCTCGTGTCCTCCGGGATGGGGTGGAAGCGCGGGTCGACGCGACCGAGCTCGTCCCCGGCGACGTGCTCCTCCTCGACGAAGGCGATCGGATCTCGGCGGACGCCCGCGTGGTCGAGCACTCCGAGCTGCGGGTCGATCAGTCGTCGTTGACCGGCGAGACGATGCCCGTTCGGAAGGCTGCCGACCCGGTCGCCTCGCTGGCGGCGAACCGGGCGGAGACGGCGAACCTCGTCTTCGCAGGGACGAGCGTGAGCTCCGGCCGCGGCAAGGCCGTCGTGATCCGGACCGGCATGGAGACGGAGTTCGGTCGGATCGCCACGCTCACACAGGAGTTGCACGCCGCGCCCAGTCCACTCCAGGCCGAGCTGGCCACCCTGACCAAGGTGATCTCGGCGGTGGCGGTCGGCGTCGGTGTGCTCGTGGGCTCGGTCACCCTGGGCCTCGGCCTCATGGACGGTCCCGCCGGTCTCGTGTTCGGCCTGGGCATGATCGTGGCGTTCGTCCCGGAAGGGCTCCTACCGACGGTGACCTTGTCGCTGGCGATGGGCACCCAGCGGATGGCAGGCCGGAACGCGCTCGTGAAACGGCTCTCCGCGGTCGAGACCCTCGGCTGTACGAGCGTGATCTGCAGCGACAAGACGGGCACGCTGACCCAGAACGAGATGACGACCAGAGAGGTCGCCTGCGGGGCCGCGATGTACGAGCTCGACGGCATGGGGTACGAGCCGATCGGGGCCGTGCGACGGGTCGACACGCCCGAGCCCGACGACGGCAGCGCGCTGCGGGCGGTGCTCGTCGCCGCCGGCCTCGCCTGCAACGCCCGACTCGCGGAGCAGGACGGCCGGTGGACGGTGCTCGGGGACCCGACCGAGGCGGCGGTCGTCGTGGCGTGCAGGAAAGCGGGGATCGATCTCGCGCGCGAGGCCGCGAAGCTGCCGCGCGTCCTCGAGCTGCCCTTCGACTCGTACCGGAAGCGGATGAGCACACTGCACCGTGCCGACGACGGCCACGTGCTCTTCGTGAAGGGCGCGCCCCGTGAGCTGGTCGACCTCTGCACCGAGATCGAGGTGGACGGCGGCATCGTCGAGCTCGACGAGACCCACCGGGAGCGCATGTCCGCGACCAACGACGCCATGAGCCGCCGCGGGCTCCGGGTGCTCGCGGTCGCCAGTCGCGCGGTGGGACCGATGCCGACCGAGCTCGACGCCGCCTCGCTCGAGCAGCGGCTCACCCTGCTCGGGCTGGTCGCGATGATGGACCCACCTCGCCCGGAGGTGGAAGCAGCGGTGCGTACCTGCGAGCGAGCCGGCATCCGGACGATCATGATCACGGGTGACTACGGGCTCACGGCCGAGTCGATCGCGCGGCGGGTGGGCATGGTCCGCGGTGACCGGCTGCGGATCGTGAACGGCGTCGAGCTCGACGCGCTGGACGACGCGACGCTCGCGGAGATCCTCGACGACGAGGTGTTGTTCGCGCGAGCGTCGCCCGAGCACAAGCTACGCGTGGTCACGGCGCTCCAGCAGCGCGGACACATCGTGGCGGTCACCGGTGACGGTGTCAACGATGCGCCGGCACTGAAGCGCGCCGACATCGGGGTGGCGATGGGGCGGTCGGGCACCGACGTGGCACGTGAGGCAGCCGACATGATCCTGCTCGACGACAACTTCGCCTCGATCGTCAACGCGGTGGAGGAGGGTCGGGCGGTGTTCGCCAACATCCGTCGGTTCACGTCCTACATCTTCACGAGCAACACGCCCGAAGCGATCCCGTTCATGCTGTTCGCCTTCAGCGGTGGTCGAATCCCACTGGCACTGGGTGTGATGGCGATCCTGGCGATCGACCTCGGCACCGACCTCGTCCCGGCGCTCGCGCTCGGCGCCGAGCCGCCGGAGCCCGGGACGATGGACCGACCGCCCCGCCGGCGTGGCGATCACATCGTCGATCGCGCGCTGTTGTTCCGCGCCTACGTCTGGCTCGGGCTCGTGCAGGGTCTGGCCGTCATGGCCGTGTTCTTCCTGCACTACTGGGACAATGGGTATGCCGGTCAGTGGCTCGACCTGCCGGACGAAGGTGTGCTCGCCCGGGAAGCGGTGGCGATCGCCTTGGCGGCCGTCGTGTTCACCCAGATCGGGAACCTGTTCGCTCAGCGCACCGAACGATCCTCGATCATCGGCCACGGCTGGTTCACGAATCGGCTGATCTGGATCGGGATCGCGTCCGAGCTGGTGGTCGTCGCGCTCATCGTGTACGTGCCGTTCCTGCAGTCGGTCATCGGAACGGCGGCGCTGCCGGCGAAGAGCTGGCTCTGGGTGCTCGCGCTGACCCCACTGCTGTTGCTGACCGACGAGCTCCGCAAGGTGCTCACCCGTCGAGGCCACTCGAAACTGGAGGTGTCCACATGAGATTCATCGTGACCGGCTGTGGCCGGACCGGGGCGGGGCTGGCTCGACAGCTCGATGCTGCCGGTCATGAGGTGGTGGTGATCGACATCGACGAGACCGCGTTCGATCGGCTCGGGCCGTCGTTCCACGGGACCACCGTGCTCGGTGTCGGATTCGATCGCACGGTGCTGGAGCAGGCGGCGATCGAGCGCGCCGACGGCCTGGCGACGGTCACCGGCAACGACGAGGTGAACGCGGTCGTCGCCCGGCTCGCGGCGCGCGTGTTCCACGTCCCGAAGGTGGTCGCCCGGTTGCACGACCCGCTCAAGGCGGAGATCTACCGTCGTCTCGGCGTTCAGGTCGTGGCCCCCGTCGGCTGGAGCATCCACCGCACCGCCGACCTGTTGACCTTCGCGCAGGCGGGGGTGCTCGTCAGCCTCGGCTCGGGTCAGGTGGATCTCGTCGAGGCCGAGGCACCGCCACTGCTCGACGGACGCACCGCCGCCGAGGTGACCGTCGACGGCGAGGTCCTGCCGGTCGCTCTGAGCCGCTCGGGGCGTACGTTCATCCCCACGTCCACGACGACGATCCATGCCGGGGACATCCTCCACCTCGCCGTGGTCGGCGCATCCAGACACCGGCTCGAATCCCTGATCGGGACGAGGTGAGGAGCATCCCATGTCAAACGTACTGATCGTCGGAGGTGGCCGGATCGGCGGCTACGTCGGCTCCCTCCTGCGCGAGGGCGGGCACGACGTGCGGCTGATCGAGTCCGATCCACGACGCGCGGATCGTCTCCGGTCCGAGCTCGCACCCGACCTGGTCGTCCTCGGGAGCGGCACCGACCCCGACGTGCTCGAAGCGGCCGGCGCTCGCCGGTCCGACAGCGTCGTCGCGCTGACCGAGCGGGACGAGACCAACCTCGTCGTCACCAGCCTGGCGCGGTTCGAGTTCGCCGTGCCGCGGACGATCGCCCGCGTCAACAACCCCGCCAACGCGTGGCTCTACACCGCGGAGATGGGTGTCGACGTGGCGCTCAACCAGGCGGACATCATCGGTCACCTGGTCGCGGAGGAGATGTCCCTGGGCGAGATGACGACGCTCTTGAAGCTGCGGCGTGGCAGCTTCGCGCTGGTCGAGGAGCAGGTGCACCCGACGTCCGCGGCGGCGGGCCGGTCGATCGCCGATCTCCCGCTGCCGTCCGAATGCATCCTGGTCGGTGTCCTGCGGGAGAACGACGTGATCACGCCCCACGGCGACACGGTGCTGGTCCCCGGCGACGAGGTGCTGGCGATCGTCCGTACGGACGCGGCGCCGCTCCTCGCCGGGCTGCTCGGCGCGAGGTGATCCCTCCGGCTCAGCGCTCAGCGCACGATCGACAGCAGCGGGGTGAGGTCGACGTCGTCGATCGCCGGGAGCTGGACGTCAACCGCGTCGTGAAGGAGGTGCTGCCAGAACTCGTACCGGAAGAAGTGGCGACCCTCCCGGATCACGTAGTTGAGGAGGAAGAAGCGGTACGCCTCCTTGAGGAAGCGGATCTCGGACTCGGTGAGCGGGAACACCGCGTGGTACGCCCGCAGGAATCGGAGGAAGCGCGGCTCGAGCAGGGTGTGCGAGCCGTAGGTCCACACCGACCGGTCACCGGTGCTCGACGACACACGCGACAGGAAGTAGAAGTCGAGCAGGCGCGACTCGATGCGGAACCAGTCGTAGTCCCACCGGCTGAACAAGGTGAACCGGTCGGGGTCGCCGTCGACGAGCTCGACCGAGAAGTTCCCGAGGTTCCAGTCGATCAACACCGGGATCTTCGGCCAATAGTCGTACCCCGACTCGTGGATCGCCATCAGGAACCGATGGGTGTGTCGGCGGACGAGGTCGATCCGGCTCCGGTCGAGACCGAACTCCTCACCGGCGCTCCGTGACCCGAGCTGCTCGTAGAGGTTCACGGCATCGGACTTCGCGGTCTTGGACGGCGGGGGGACGAGGCGCGCGATGCCGTCGCAGGCTCGGTGGAAGCGGGCGATCTCGCTCGCGAGCCGCTCGACCTGCGCATCGGAGAGCACCCGCGGAAGCCGATCCTTGACCGCGACCTCCTCGTAGAACACGGCCCACATCTCGCCGTCGTACCAGAGGTACGGGCGGCCGTCGGCGGTGAGGACGTTCGCCATGAACCCGTCGTACGGACCGCCGTGGAGGAGCTGGTTCGCGCGATGGAGCCGTTCGTGGTCCTCGGCGAACAGGAAGAACGACCCGTAGTTCGACGACTTGGCGATGACGTGCGTGCCGTCGTCGAGCGTCAGCCGGTACACACGGTTCGTCGACACCATCGCGCTGAGCTCGTCGATCGCCGTGACCTCCCGACGATCCGGGTAGTCGGCCCAGGCGGTGCTGATCACGTTCCGGTGACGTGCATCCGTCGCGTCCACGCCGCGAGCCTCGCACACGCGTACGGTACGCACGTGCGCCCGTTCCGTTTCGGTCTCCAGCTCCGCGCCTCACCCGGGGACGACGTCATCGACGCTGCCCGGCGCGCCGAGGCGACCGGCTTCGACGTCGTGCTGCTGGCGGACCACGTCGGACCCGGTGGGCTCTCCCCGATGCCGACGCTCGCCGCCGTCGCCACGGCCACCACGACGATCCGCCTCGGCACGCTCGTCCTGAACGCCGAGATGCGCAATCCGGTCCAGCTCGCGTGGGAGGCCGCCACGATCGACCACTTGTCGGGTGGACGGTTCGAGCTCGGGCTCGGGGCCGGGCACACCCCGCACGAGTTCGCCCAGTGTGGCGTCGAGATGCTGCCCGCCGCGGGTCGTAAGCGGCACCTGATGGCGCAGGTCGAGCTGATTCGGGCGCTGCTCGACGGCGAGATGGCATCGAGCCTGCCGCTCGGCGTCGTCGCAGCATCCATCGACCGGGCGATGCAGGACAGGCTTCCCATCCTGGTCGGCGGCAACGGCGCGGCGCTGCTCGCCCACGCCGGAGCGCACGCCGACATCATCGGTCTCCAGGGTCTCGGTCGCACCCTGGAGGACGGCCATCGACACGAAGTCCGTTGGGCGACGGAGCACCTCGACCGCCAGCTCGACCAGGTCCGCCACGGGGCCGGGGCGAGGTTCGACGAGCTCGAGCTCAACGCCCTGGTCCAGGTCGTCGAGATCACCGACGACGCCGACGCCGCGATCGAAGCGCTGTGCGAGCAGATCCCGACACTCGACCCGTCCGAGGTGCGCGAGCTGCCCTACGTCCTCGTCGGCACCGTCGACGAGATCGTCGCCAAGCTCCACCGCTGCCGCGACCGGTGGGGCATCAGCTACTTCGCCGTCCGCGCACTGGAGGAGTTCGCGCCGGTCGTCGCCGCCGCGAACCGCTGACGTTCGCGTCAGGCGGCACGGAAGCGACGCAGCCGGAGGGAGTTGGTGACCACGAAGACGCTGGAGAACGCCATCGCCGCGCCGGCGATCGCCGGGGAGAGCCGGCCGGTCATGGCGAGCGGGATGGCGAGCACGTTGTAGGCGAAGGCCCAGAACAGGTTGCCCTTGATGGTGGCCAGGGTGCGACGCGACAACCGGATGGCGTCGACGGCTGCGTGCAAGTCGTCGCGCACGAGCGTCAGGTCGCTCGCCTGGATCGCGACGTCGGTACCTGAGCCCATGGCGATGCCGAGGTCGGCCTGTGCGAGCGCCGCGGCGTCGTTGACGCCGTCGCCGATCATGGCGACGACCTTCCCGGCCTCCTGGAGCTCGGCGACGACCGCGACCTTGTCTGCGGGCATCACCTCGGCGCGCACATCCGTGATCCCGACCTGTGCTGCGACCCTCAGCGCGGTCGTCTCGTTGTCACCCGTGAGCAGCACCGGCGACAGGCCGAGGGAGCGCAAACCCTCGATCGCCGCCCCGCTCGTCTCCTTGACGGCATCGGCGACCGCCAGGTGGCCGAGCACCTCACCGTCACCGCGTCGTAGCTCGACGACGGTCTCCCCGGCCGAGACGTCGACCGACGTGGACGGCCGACCGATCTCGTACGACGCACCGTCGAGCACGGCCGTCACACCGGATCCCGGCAGGTTCCGGAAGTCGGTCACGGCAGACAGCGGCCCGAGGTCGCCACGAGCTGCTGCCGTGATCGCACGCGCGATCGGGTGCTCGCTCCCACTTTCCAGCGCACCACCGATGCGGAGCACGTCGGCGGGATCGACGCCGGCGGACGGGCGGATGCCGACGAGCTGCATGGAACCCGTGGTGACGGTGCCGGTCTTGTCGAGGACGATCGTGTCGATCTGCCGGGTCTGTTCGAGGATCTCGGGACCCTTGATCAGGATGCCGAGCTGGGCGCCACGGCCCGTCCCGACGAGCAGCGCGGTGGGGGTCGCCAGTCCGAGAGCACACGGGCAGGCGATGATCAGCACGGCCACCGCTGCGGCGAACGAGCGCTCCGTGTCTCCGGACGTGGCCAGCCAGACGACGAGGGTGGTGACCGCGAGCAGGATCACCACGGGGACGAACACTGCCGAGACCCGGTCGGCGAGCCGCTGCACCGGCGCCTTGCCGGACTGCGCGTCCTCCACCAGGCGCGCCATCTGGGCGAGCTGCGTGTCCGCCCCGACCCGGGTCGCCTCGACGACGAGGCGACCATCGGTGTTGACGGTGGCTCCGATCACGGCGTCGCCGACGACCACGTCGACCGGCACGCTCTCACCGGTCACGAGCGACCGATCGACCGACGACGATCCCTCGATCACCCGACCGTCGGTCGCGACCTTCTCGCCCGGCCGCACGACGAAACGGTCGCCCACCGACAGCTGGTCCACCGGGATCCGTCGCTCGTTCCCGTCGTCATCGAGCACGGCGACATCCTTCGCGCCGAGGTCGAGCAGCGATCGGAGCGCATCGCCTGCTCGGCGCTTGGCGCGCGCTTCGAAGTAGCGGCCGGCGAGGATGAACGCCACGACCGTCGAGGCGACCTCGAGATAGATGTGTGCCGGTTCGGACGCGCCGTGCTCGCCGTGTGCTTCGGAGCGACCGACGTCGAGCGACATCGACATCGTCATGCCGATCTCGCCCGCGCCACCGAAGAACAGTGCCCACAGCGACCAGAGGTACGCCGCGGTCACCCCGACCGAGATCAGGGTGTCCATCGTCGCCTGTGCATGGCGGAGGTTGAGCACCATCGCCCGGTGGAAGGGCCACGCCGCCCACGTGGCGACGGGAGTCGCCAGCACGAGCGCGACCCACTGCCACCCGTCGAACTGGAGCGGCGAGATCATCGAGAGCAGCAGCACGGGAAGGCCCAGTACGACCGCCACGATCAGACGGCGACGCAGGTACCCGACCCGGTCGGGCTCGGGAGCGCCGGGCTGGGGCACGTGAGCGCCGTACCCGGTGGCCTCGATCGTGGCGATCAGCTCCCCGACATCACGGGGCGAGTCGAGCCGGACCCGCGCCTTCTCGGTCGCATAGTTGACCGAGGCGTGGACACCGTCGAGCTTGTTGAGCTTCCGTTCGATACGCGAGGCGCAGGCCGCGCACGTCATCCCCGTGACGTCGAGGTCGATCGCACCGAGGACGTCCGAAACCGTGTCGGTGCTGGTGTCGGTGCTGGTGTCGGCGTCAGGCGACATCGAACCCGGCCTCGTCGATCGCGGCGACGATCTCGTCGCGATCGAGCGAGGTCCCGGTCACGACGACGTCCTTGCTCTCGAGGTCGACGTCGACGCCGGTGACGCCGGTGATCGCGCCGACCTCCTGCCTGATCGCCGACTCGCAGTGACCGCAGGTCATGCCGGGGACCGAGAACGTGATGGTGCTGGTGTCACTCATGACTTGACGAGCCTTTCGATGGCCTTGGTGGCTTCGGTGATGATGCGGTCGGACTCGGCCGCATCATCAGACTGGATCGCGTTGGCGACGCAGTGGCGGAGATGGTCGTCGAGGAGGTGGACCGCCACGCTCTGCAGCGCTCGCGTCGCCGCCGACACCTGGGT
>DATHUU010000081.1:0-5149 GCA_035461925.1 Ilumatobacter sp. | reverse complement strand
TCACCGTCGAAGATCCGCTCGAACACGTCGAGCTCCGCCGCACGGCCGACGAACGAGTTCGCGTCCCGGTCCGCGACCCGCTCCCGCAGTGTGGCCATCGTGGGGAATCTACTGCGCACCATCAGTGAGGTCGGTGCCCGGCGCGGACGAGGATGCGCGGCGCGCGACGATGAGCTGATGACGTCCCGATTCGCACGACAGGTCGCCGATGCCGAACGACGGTACGCCGCGAAGCGGCCGCGGTCGGCCGAGCTGTTCGAGCGGGCGAGCGCCGTCATGCCGGGTGGATCGACCCGCTCGGTGCTCGACGTCCGTCCGTTCCCGTTCCGGGTGGCGTCGGCCACCGGTGCCCGACTCGTCGACGTCGACGGACACGAGTACCGCGACTTCCTCGGCGACTACTCGGCCGGCCTGCTCGGCCATGACCCGGGGCCGGTCGAGGACGCCGTGCGCGCCGCGCTCGACCGCGGCTGGAGCTACGGCGGTGTCCACACCGACGAGATCCGCTTCGCCGAGGCGGTGACAGAGCGGTTCGCGTCGATCGACCAGGTGCGGTTCACGAACTCGGGAACCGAGGCCAACCTGATGGCCATCCAGCTCGCCCGACACCACACGGGCCGCGACCGGATCGTGGTGTGCGACCTCGCCTACCACGGGGGTCTCCTGTACTTCGGCCACGGAGGCGAGGCGTTGCTCGCCCCGTTCGAGTTCCAGCGGATCGAATACAACGACGTCGCCGGCGTCGAGGAGATCGGCGCCGACGTCGCCGCCGTCCTCGTCGAGCCGATGATGGGCGCCGCCGGCTGCATCCCGGCGACGGAGGAGTTCCTCGCCGCCCTCCGCTCCCGCTGCGACCGGGTCGGTGCGCTGCTCGTGTTCGACGAGGTGATGACGTCGCGGATGAGCGCCGGAGGTCAGCAGGCGCGCTGCGAGGTGATCCCCGACCTCACGACGCTCGGCAAGTACCTCGCCGGAGGTATGACCTTCGGCGCGTTCGGGGGCCGCGCCGACGTGATGGCGGCGTTCGACCCGGCTCGTGGCGGCCCGCTCACCCACGGCGGCACGTTCAACAACAACGTGGTGACGATGGCTGCCGGTGCCGCCGCGATGCGCGAGCTCCTGTCGGCCGACGTGCTCGACGCGCTGTTCCGACGGGGTGAGGAGCTGCAGCGCCGGCTCGGTGAGGTCTTCGCCTCGTCGGATCTGCCGCTGAGCGTCACCGGGCTCGGCTCGCTCATGAACATCCACACGGTGCGGGGCCCCGTGCGGTCACCGCGCGATCTCGCCGACGCCGACGTCGATCTGAAGCAGCTGCTCTTCCACGAGCTCGTCGATCGCGGGATCTACCTCGCGGCGCGTGGCTACGTCGCACTGTCGGCCGCCATCACCGACGACGACTGTGACGCGTTCGTCCAAGCCACCCGCGACGCCATCCCCGCGATCGAACGGTCCTGATCGGTCGGCCCCGTCCGATCGTGTTCTCCTCCAGTTCCGGCCCACCTCCCGTGCGCCAAGCGGACGAGAACACGACGGTGCTCGCACGCCGGCCAGATGCCTTGGCCCACGCTTCCAACTGAGCTGGTCAGTCGGGGCTGGCGACGAGGGCGGCGAGGCCGTCGAGGTTCTTCTCCATGTTGCCGGCGTGCTCGACGAGACGGCGCTCGACGATCTCGTGCTCGCGGTCGGGCATCCGCTCGATCGCCGGGCTGAGGCCGCTCCAGCCGGGACCGATCCGGCACCACTGGGTGACGAGGGTGCCGCCGTCGACCGGTTCGAGCGTGAACCGCCATCGGGCCGCCGGAAGCTCGACGTCCCCGACGGCCCACCCGAAGACCCGCTCGGGCTCGTACTCGACGATCGTGCACTCGACCTGCCACTGCCCGACGACCGCGTGCTCGTTGGTGCCTCGGAAGCGCGCACCGAGCGCAGGTTCGGTGGCGCCGTCGAGCCACTCGGCACCGCGGAACTCCGAGGAGAACCGGGCGGGCAGGTCGATGTCGGACACGAGGGGCCACAGCACGGCCGGGCTCGCGGCGATGACACGGCTCACCTCCGTCGTCGGGCCGTCGGCGTAGCGCAGTCGTTCGGTCATCGGTCAGTCCCTCTCGCGGCGGCTCGTTCGCTGACACGGCGGTGATTTCCGCCGCGTACTGTCGATCGTATGCAGGTGGGGGTCAGCACGGTCCTGTCGTCACCCGACGACGTCGAGTTCGTCCGTGCGTGCGAGGGAGTGGGTGCGACGTCGGTGTGGGTGCCCGAGGCGTGGGGCTACGACGCGCTGACGCCGCTCGCCCACCTCGCGGCGGTCACCACGACCATCGGTCTCGCGACCGGGATCGTGCAGGTCGGCGCCCGGACACCGGCGATGCTCGCGATGCAGGCGATGTCGGTGCAGCAGCTGTCGAACGGCCGGCTGGTGCTCGGGCTCGGCTCGAGCGGTCCTCGTATCATGGAGGGCTGGCACGGGGTCCCGTTCCGCCAGCCGATCGCCACGATGCGCGAGACGATCGAGATCGTGCGAAAGATCGCCGGGGGCGAGCGGCTCGACCACCACGGTGAGGTGTACGACCTCCCGCCCGAGGGGTTCGGTCGGGGCATCCGCTCGATGGTGTCACCGGTCGATCCGATCCCGATGGTGATCGCCGCGCTCGGTCCGAAGAACCTGGAGCTGACCGGCGAGATCGCCGACGGGTGGCTCGGCAACGCGTTCATGCCCGAGCACGCCGACCTGTTCCTCGACGCGATCCGCGCCGGGTGCGACCGAGCGGGCCGTTCGATCGACGAGCTCGACCTCGTGATGCCGGTCGCGGTCGAGTTCACCGACGACGTCGAGGAGGCCGGCAGGCGACACGCCGACGGGTACGCGTTCACGATCGGCGCGATGGGCGCCCCCGACAAGAATTTCTACAACCGGGCGTTCACGGCCCAGGGGTACGGCGACGACGTCCGGGCGGTGTACGACCTCTGGCAGGCCGGTCGACGCGAGGAGGCCGCCGCCCGCGTCCCGTTCGACATCGGGTTCAAGACCAACCTGCTCGGACCGCCCGAGGTGATCCGCGAGCGCGTCCGTCGGTACCGCGACGCCGGGATCACGACCCTGCAGGCGAAGGTCGCCGGCCCCGATCGTCTCGACACCGTCGCCCAGCTCGTCGACATCGTCCGCGAGGTCGCTCAGGAACCAGTCAGGGGCTCGACGGGGGCAACGCCGCCACCGTGAGCTCGGCGCGGGCGATGCTGCCGGCGCGGTCGACGTGGACGGGATCGAAGAACCAGCCGATGTGGGCCTCCGAGTACGTGTACCAGTCGATGACGACGAACCGCTCGTGGGTGGCGGCGAACGTGTCGAGCGCGGCGTTGAAGACCCGCGACGCCCGCGGGAAGTCGAACGACGTCCGCGGGTCGCGGTGGTAGTTGACGTTCACCCACCACACCATCGCCCCTGGGCTGACGGCGGCGAGCATCTCGTCGATCATCGCTGCCGCCCCGGCCGGCTGGTCCGCTCCGAAGATCAGATCGTTGGAGCCGAGCCCGATCATCCAGCAGTCGGCTTCACCGAACGCGGCGCGCGCTGCGAGCGCGGCGCGGACACCGCTGTAGGGAGGCCTGACGTGACCCGGGATCCGACGGCTCGGCTGGGCGTCGACGAAGTGCTCGTGGCCGGCGTCCGTGAGACCGGATCGGATCCACGGTTCGGAGTTGTCGGTGAGCGAGTCGCCGATCACGATCACGCGCTCGCAGGCCGATGGTGGTGGCACCGTGTCGCCGACCCGGATCTGCTCACCGCGCTCCGCCTGGCGGTCGACGGTCGCGGCACCGCTGACGGACGCCAGCACGGCGCTCGGTACGGCGACGGCGATCACCATCAGCGTCCACGCCGGGGCTCGCCGTCCGCTCACGATCACCACCGCATCGTAGACACCGCGATCGGAGACGGTCCGGCGAGGTCGTCACCTCGGTCGGAGTTGTGCCCGCCGGCGCAGCTCAGTAGACAGGTCGGTGTGCTGATCGTCGTCTCGCCCGCCAAAGCACTCGACTTCGAGTCGCCGCTGCCGACCAAGAAGTACAGCGAACCCGAGATGCTCGACCGCTCCAGACAGCTGGTCGGCGTGATGGCCCGGAAGTCGCCGGACGACCTGTCGGCCATGATGTCGATCTCGCCGGCGCTGGGCGAGATCAACTTCGAACGCTTCCAGGACTGGACGCTCCCGTTCACACCCGACAACGCCCGCCCGGCGGTGCTGGCGTTCAACGGCGACACCTACATCGGCCTCGACGTGCGCGGCTCGTTCTCCGAACGCGACTACACCCACGCCCAGAAGGTGCTCCGGATCCTCTCGGGTCTGCACGGCGTGCTCCGTCCGCTCGACCTGATCCAGCCGTACCGGCTCGAGATGGGGTCGAAGGTGGCGACCGACCGCGGCCGGTCGCTCTACGACTTCTGGAGCGACGACGTGACCGATCGGCTGAACGCCGACGTCGTCGCCAGTCCTGGGTCGAGGGTGCTCGTGAACCTGGCCTCGACCGAGTACTTCTCGGTGGTGCAACGCGACCGGATCGAGGCCCGCATCGTGTCGCCGCGCTTCCTCGACGCCAAGGGTGACGGCGAACACCAGATCGTCGGCTTCTTCGCCAAGCGGGCCCGCGGCGCGATGGCGAGCTGGGTCATCCGCGAGAGGATCACGTCGCCGAAGCGACTCGCCGAGTTCGACGCCGACGGCTACCGCTACGACGAGTCACGGTCGACCCCCGACGAGCCCACCTTCACCCGGCGGAACGACGCCTGACCAACCGACCCGATCGTCCAGTTCGCGTTGAGTTCGGACATCGGGACCGAGCGCGACACGGAGGGTTCCGGCGGTGAACGCGCCGGCCGTCAGGCGGCGAGCACCATCGTCCAGTAGGGGCGGCCGGACGCGTCGATCGCGACACCGACCCCGATCGTGGTGAACGACGAGCTCAGGATGTTGGCGCGGTGGCTCGCCGAGCCCATCCACGCCGTGACGACCTCCTGGGCGGTGCGTTGCCCGACGGCCACGTTCTCGCCCCACGCCCCCCACGTGAACCCGGCGCGGGTGAGCCGGTCGCCGCCATCCGATCCGTCGGAGCCGGTGTGGCTCATCCGACCCATCGCGACTTGGTCCTGCGAGTG
>DATHUU010000080.1:0-4703 GCA_035461925.1 Ilumatobacter sp. | reverse complement strand
CAGCGTCGAGGGTGTCCGGGGTGGACGGTCGGGTTCGAGCGCCCGGCGGAGATTCGACACGTACGTTTGGATCGTCGCGGCAGCGCTCGCCGGTGGCTCGTCCCAGAGGTCGTTGATCATCCTGTCGAGCGGCACCACGCGCCCGACCTCCAGGCAGAGCATCGCCAGCACGGCACGTTGCTTCGGCCCTCCGACGTCAACCGTTCGTCCGTCCGCGGCCACGACCTCGAACGCCCCGAGCATCCGGAAATCCATCCCGACCCCCCGGCCTCCACGCCGTCACCGGCGATGTCCACGTGCTCGCGGGTGCGAGCCTCCGAATGCTATCCGCGGGCATTGCGCTGGTCGGCTGGGGTTCGACTCCAAAGCCGAGGACGAGCCTCCCGGCGTCAGTGGACGAGCTCGTCGGGCCGGTCGGATCGCTGCGGCTCCTGCAGCGGCTCGACGTCGACCACGGCGTCGTGTCCCTCGACCTCGATGTTCGGCAGGATCCGGTCGAGCCAGCGCGGGATCCACCAGTTGCGATCGCCGAGCAGCTCCATCGTCGCGGGGACGAGAAGCATCCGCACGACGGTCGCGTCGAGCAGGACAGCGATCGCCAGCCCGAGCCCGAACAGTTTCAGCTGACGGTCGTCGCCGAGTGCGAACGCACCGAACACGCAGAACATGATCAGCGCTGCGGCGGTGATCACCCGGGCCGTCGCAGCCAGTCCGTCGGCGACGGCGGTGGCGTTGTCCTTCGTACGGTCGTACTCCTCCTTGATCCGGGAGAGGAGGAACACCTCGTAGTCCATCGAGAGCCCGAAGACGATCGCGAACAGGAACATCGGGACCCACGCCTCGATCGGGCCGGTCCGGTCGACGCCGATCAGCTCGTTCCCCCAGCCGTACTGGAAGATCATCACCAGGATGCCGTAGGCCGCACCGATCGAGAGCAGGTTCATCACCACCGCCTTGAGTGGGACGAGCAGACTCCGGAACACCGCCATGAGCAGTGCGAAGCTCAGGATCAGCACCACCGCGAAGAGCAGGGGCATGCGACCCGCCATGTAGTCGGCGAAGTCGGTCGCGGCGGCGGTGATGCCGCCGACCTTGGCGTCGACGCCGCTCGCCGGGATCACCTCGTCGCGAAGCCGATCGACGAGCTCGGACGTCTCCGCGTCCTGCGGCGCGCTCTCGGGATACGTGATCACGAGCGCAACGTCCTCGGCGATCGGGTTCGCCACCGAGAACGCGACGTCCTCGGTCGCGTCGAGCGTCGCGACGAACCCGTCGAGCGCGGCCGGGTCGGAGGCCGTCTCTCCCTGCACCGTGATGTAGAGCGGGCCGTTGGTGCCGGGGCCGAACCCCTCGGCGATCAGGTCGTACGCGCGACGCACCGTTCGCTCCTCGGGGTAGTTCCCGTAGTCGCTGAACCCGAGCCGGATCGACAGCGCCGGCGCAGCGAGGACGACGAGCAGCGTCGCCCCGAGGATCGCGATCGGCCACGGCCTGGCCTGCACGAACCGACTCCACCGGTACCACACCTGCTGCTCGCGGGGGCGCTCCACGCGATGCGGGATCCGCTGCCGCAGCGGCCGGACGACGAAGCTCGACGCGTAGAGGACGATCGCGACCACGATCGCGACGAGGAACACGGGCAGGGACCCGACCGCCAGCGCCGCGATCGCGCCGACGACGCCGATGACGACGGCCGCGAGCGCGGCTCGGGTCGTGTCGTCGATCCGGTGCCCGACCCACCCGAGCAACGCCGGGAGCAGGGTGAGCGAGCCGAGGACCATCATGAGCACGCCCGTCGCGGAGGCGATCGCGACGCCGGTCACGAACGACATGCCCATCAGCGTGAGCCCGAGCAACGAGATGATGACGGTCAGCCCGGCGAACAGCACGGCGCGACCGCTCGTGTCGAGCGCGGCGACGACCGAGTCCTCGATGCTCGCACCGTGCTTCAGGTTCTCCCGGTAGCGGGTGACGATGAACAACGCGTAGTCGATGCCGACGCCGATGCCGATCATGGCGGTCATCGCCATCGTGAAGTCGGGCATCTGCATGAGGTTGCTTCCGAGCACGACCAGCGCCGAGGCGACGCCGAGCCCGAACAGCGCGGTCCCGATCGGCAGACCCATGCCGAGGACCGACCCGAACGCGAGAATCAGGATGATGACGGCGGCGATCAGGCCGTAGATCTCGCTCTCGGGAAGCTCGAACTCGGAGAACAGGTCGCCTCCGTACTCCACGACGAGGCCGTCCGCGGTCACGTTCTCGTCGCCGTACTCGACGATGTCCGCCCCGACCTCGAGGAGCTCCTCGAACTCGCGGCTGTCGCGGATGTCGACCTGGGCGAAGGCGATCGTGCCGTCGGCGCTGACCTGTCGTGGGCTGTCGTAGAAGGCGGTGACGGTGATGTCGCCCTGACTGACCACGTGCGCGAGCAGATCCTCGATCTGCGACCTGACGACAGGATCGTCGAAACCGGCTTCGCTCTGGAACACGATCTGGGAGGTGAACCCAGCTCGGTCGGGCGAGTTGGCCTCGAGTAGCTCCTGCACCTCTCGCGACTCACTGTCGGGCAGCACGAAGTCGGTGCGGTAGTCGGGACCGACCGCGCCGGCGATGACGTTGACGCCGACGAGGATCGCGACCCAGACGCCGATGACGATCCAGCGGTGGCGGACGCACTTGCGGGCGAGCGAGGCGAGCAGGCCACTCGGCGGCGTCGCCGCTCGCTGCGGACGGAGCTCAGCGCTGGGCGTCCCACGACTTGGTTCACGCATGAGATCGGCAGTTCCTTCGGTCGCAGGGCTTCGGCTCGGCGACGTCGGGAGGATCACCAGGGTCGTCGCGCCCTTTCTCGTCGAGCCGGCTGCCCGACCAGGAGACATTGAACCACAACGCGACTCGGTCAGCGCGTGGGTATTCGCGAGCGCCCCGCAGGCACCATCTCGACCGCATGCGGGACACGAGCGCGAATGCTCACACGAACGGCCTGCGACCGGTCCTCGGTCGGCAAACCGTCGCTCACCCGGCGAGCGCGTCGATCGCGTCGTCGAGTGAGACGACCGGGATCAGCCGCATCGATCGCGCGTCGAAGTGGTCGAGCTGGCCGGCCTGGTGCGCGGGAAAGAGCAGCACGTCGGCCCCGATGTCGCGGGCGGCCGTCGCCTTGGCATGGAGCCCACCCACGCCGCCGACGGTTCCGTCGGACGACATCTTGCCCGTGCCGGCGATCGCCCGTCCGCGAGCGAGGTCATCCCCCGACCCGTGGACGTAGGCGACGAGCGCGACCATGAGGCCGTGCGACGCGCCGAGCGAGAGATTGCGGTACCACGAGCCCGGCAGGGTCTCGGCAAGCGCTCCCCCGACGATGACGTCGAGATCGTCCGCCGGCAACTCGATGATGTCGATTCGACCGAATGGTAGAGCGGTACCGACGAACTCGAAGGTGCCGCCGCCGAGAACGCTGAAGGTGTTGACGTCGCGGAGATGCTCGAGCACGCTCACCCAATCATCTCGAGTGGTGAACGCGAGGTCGTTCACCTGCACGAGCATCGCCCGCGCGGGGAGGCGCTCATCGTGCGGTTCGCTGACCTCCACGACGATCCGGGTCGACAGCGGCCACCCGGCGCGTCGCAATCCCACCGCGGCGGCAGCCGGTTCACTGAACGTCGGCCGGGTCGCTCGGCGGCCGGCGAGCAGGCTGGTCGGCCCCGCAGCGGGACCACCGGAGATCCAGCCGCGGACCAGCTCGGCGACGATCGGCGGGCGACCGACGGTCAACCAGTACCAGGTACCCGGCGGGTCCACCCGATCACCGTTGATCGACACCCGCCCGTCGAGCCGCCACGCGTTTCCCGGCGGGTCGGCGACGTTCGCGGTCATCCAGGGCACCGGCAGCAGGGCCACCAATGCCAGCGCAGCGGCCGGCGGTACCGACCACCTGACCGATCGTGGTGCCGCCCTCCATGCCCACGTCCGCCACCCGAGGGCGGGGAGCGCGACGAACGTGGCCAGGTACGGAACCGGAACCCACTCGAACCGGCGGTGGACGAGGATCGCCGCGGCGAGCGCGAGCGCCAGGACCACCCATCCAGCACGCCGCCGCACCGCACGCATCGGCGACGAAGCTAGGACGGCGTTGTGCCGGTCTCGTGACGAGATCGCGACAAATGCGGTTCACCTGCGGGTCGACGTGGTCCGGACGCGACGCAGCCCGACCACCGTGCGTCGGTGGCCGGGCTGCGGCGTGTCGAGTCGCCCTACGGCGTGACGCAGAGTGCGTACACCGTCGACGCCTGCTGGTTGTTGTTGCCCGGAAGGCGGTTGGCCACGCCGATCCACGCTTGCGGGTTGTCGGTCGTCGTCGCCGGGTACGAGGCGCCCACGACCCAGTTGTTGTTGGCGGCCTCCACTCCGCCGCCGATCACCTTGTCACCTGCTGCGCACGTCGCCGTCCCCTGCGACGTGCCCTGGGGGGTGACTGCCCCTGTCGTCGCGGTCACGACCTTGACGGTGCCGACGACCCCGGCGGGGCCTTGCGGGCCTTCGTCGCCCTGCGGGCCTTGTGGGCCTTCGTCGCCCTGCGGGCCTTGCGGGCCTTCGTCACCCTGCGGGCCTTGTGGGCCTTCGTCACCCTGCGGGCCTTGCGGGCCTTCGTCACCCTGCGGGCCAGCGGGACCGGCGGGGCCAATGGGACCAGCGGGGCC
>DATHUU010000079.1:0-4453 GCA_035461925.1 Ilumatobacter sp. | reverse complement strand
GTGCCGACGGCCGGGCGGCTGCGGTGGAGAGCCGACCGTGGCGACTCGACCCGATCCCGATCGTGCTCGACGCGTCGACGTTCCGGTGGTTGTCGCTCGCGGTGGCCGAGCGGATGATGGCGCTCGACGCGGTGCTCGCCGACCTGTACGGCGATCGCGTCCTCGTGCGCGAGCGGATCGTGCCGCCGGAGGTGTTGGCGGCGCCGGGTCGGTACCGGCTCGACGCGATCGGTTCGGTCCCGCCGCGATGGCTCTCGACCTACGCGGTCGATCTGGCACTGACGACCGACGGTGCGTGGACGGTCGTGCAGGACCTCACCGATGCGCCCCCCGGGCTCGGCTACGCGTTGCTGGATCGGTCGGTGATGTCGCGTGTCTGGCCCGAGGTCATGTCGCGTGCCGACGTCGCGTCGCTCGCGCGCTTCCCGGGCGCGCTGCGGCGTGCGCTCGCCGCGACGTCGGCGGCGGAGAGCCCCCGGACGGTGCTGTTCTCGGGTGGTCTCGACCATCCGTCGTACGTCGACCACTCGTTCCTGGCGGTCCAGCTCGGCATCAACCTCGTCGAGGGTGCCGACCTCGTGGTCCGGCAACGGCGCGTGTGGCTGCGCACCCTCGAGCGACTGGAGCCCGTCGACGTGCTCTATCGGCGGCTCGACGACACCGCGATCGATCCGCTCGAGGTGGGGGCGACCGGCGCGGTGGGTGTGCCGGGGTTGATGCAGGCCGTGCGGGCCGGAGGAGTGTCGGTCGCGAACGCCCATGGTGCGGGTGTGCTCGAGGACGGCGCGATCAGGCCGCTGCTCGATGCGGCCATCGCCCGTCTCCGGCCGATGGAGCAGACGCTCACGCAGCTGCTCGACGGCGCCTCGATCGGCCGGGCACCCACGTTCGAGCGGGACGGCGTCGGTGTGGCGCCGGTCGTCGTGCGCATGTTCGCCGTCCACGACGGCGATCGCGTGTCGGTGCTCCCGGGTGCGACGGGCCGCGTCCTCGCTCCCGGCGACGACCCGCGGTTCCCGACGCCGTGCGTCGCCAAGGACGTGTGGGTGCAGGGCCAGACGGTCGCGCCGGTCATCGGCGTCCGTCTCCCGCAGGTCGACTTCGGGCGGTCGGTGCCGACCCGTGCGGCCGACGCGCTCTACTGGACGAACCGGGCGGCCGAGCGAGCCGAGGCGATGACGCGGACGATGCGCATCATCTCGTCGCGACTCGAACAGGATCCGGGGCTCGCGTCGGTGCACGGTGGCGTCTGGACGCTCCGCATGTGCCGGATGGCGGCGGCCGTCCGCCGGTTGCGCCACGAAGTCGATGGCGTCGTCGACGGCGGTGTGGACGGGGGGCCGACGCTCGATTGGCTGCGCGAGGAGCTCTCGATGGTCGGCGGCGCGGTGGCGGGTGAGATCGGGTCGCTGCTGACCGAGGCGACGACGGTCCGGGAGTACCTGTCGGTGACGACCGGTCGGGTCCTCGCCCATCTCGCCGAGCTCCGGTCGGTCCTGCAGCGACACCTCACGGTCGTCGACGATCTCGACGCCGTGCTCGCCGACTTCGCGGCACTCGCCGGGCTCTGGCAGGAGAGCACGGTGCGCGGCCCGGCGTGGCGGATCGGTGACGCCGGGCGGCGTCTGGAGCGATGCCTCGTCGTCCTCGACCTGGTCGAAGCGGCCCGCCCCGATGCCGATCGCGGCGGGGCGGTCGACGAGGAGGTCGACACCGCCGTGACCGAGGTCCTGCTCGCCGCGAACGAGAGCCTCGTCGCCTATCGCCGCCGGTACCGAAGCGACGTGGAGTGGGACGCCGCGGTCGAGCTGCTGGTGCGTGATCCGTCGAACCCCCGGTCGCTCGCGGCGTCGATCGAGCGGCTCCTCGCCGACGGGGACGACGGGGAGTCGGCGATCGGGAGCGACATCGCCCGGCAGATGCACGCCGCGCTCGCGCTCCCGGTCGGTGAGCTCGCCGTGGCGATGCGCCCGCTGGTCGAGGAGGCCGGGAACCGGATCGTCAGCCGCTGGTTCTCCACCCCGGTGAACCCGATCGTGATGCGCCAGCGAGAGGGGGACCTGCCGTGACCCGCACGTACCGGGTGCAGCACCGCACGACCTATCGCTACGGGGCGACGATGACCGACGGCTACACGGTCGCGTGCCTCGTGCCGAGGCCGACCGCCCGCCAGGTGGTCCACGAGTCCAGCGTCGAGCTGCGCCCGACCGCCTCCGAGTGGGATTCGTACCTGGACGGGTTCGGGAACCTCGTGAACCAGTTCGGTCTGCACGAGCCGCACGCCGAGATGTCGGTCGAGGCGACGAGCGTCGTCGAGACGGAGCCCTGGGACGAACCGGACGACACGACCCCCTGGGAGCAGGTGGTCGGTCAGCTCGACGTCGCCACCGACGAGCTGGCGTTGGAGGTCGGGATGTTCCGGGCGCGGTCGGCGTTCGTCGACCTCGCGGGGTTGGGCGCGGACCTCCGTGCGATCGCCGACCGAGCGTTCACGCCCGGACGGCCGATGATCGAGGCGACGCGGGCGCTCTGCACCGACATCAACACCGGGTTCGAGTTCGACCCGCACTTCTCCAACGTGTCGACGCCGTTGGCCGAGGTGCTCGCCGCCCGGCGCGGCGTGTGCCAGGACTTCGCACACTTGGCGGTCGGCTGCCTGCGCAGCGTCGGGCTGGCGGCGCGCTACGTCAGCGGGTACATCGAGACGGTGCCCCCGCCGGGCCAGGAGCGTCTCGTCGGCGCGGACGCGTCGCACGCGTGGTGCTCGGTGTGGACCCCGTCCACGGGCTGGGTCGACTTCGACCCGACGAACGACCACCTCCCGGTGAACGACCACGTGACGGTGGCGTGGGGCCGCGACTACGCCGACGTGATCCCGGTGCGCGGGGTGATGATCGGCCCGTCGACGACCCAGACCCTCGACGTCGCCGTCGACGTCGCCCGCATCTGACCGGTGTGTGACCGATGACCGCCGGGCCGCCAGGAATCCGGTCCGCTCGGTCGGCGTTGGACGGGCGAGCATGGCTGCTGTGACCTCCACCGACGATCCGACCGAACCTGCGCTGCGTTCGGAATCGGCGCGTCTGATCACCGGACCGTTCCTGTCGGTCACGGTCACCGCGTTCGTCTTCTTCTTCTACATCGGGATGTTGGTCGTGACCGTGCCCCGGTTCGTCGAGGACGAGCTCGGGTACGGCGAGTTCGGTGTCGGCCTGACGGTGGCGTCGTTCGCCCTGGCGGCTGTGTTCGCTCGGCCGTTCCTCGGTCGGCTCACCGAGCGGTACGGCCGGCGAGCGCTGATGATGGCGGGAGCCGTGCTCGCGGCGTTCGCCTCGGTGGCGACCGGGTTCTCGACCGAGCTCTGGCACGTGCTCGTGCTCCGTGCCGTGATGGGGCTCGGCGAGGCGGCGTTGTTCGTGGCGGCGGCCACCCTGATCGCCGACCTCTCCCCGCCGCACCGGCGGGCCGAGGCGGCGAGCTACTTCTCCGTCGCGGTGTACGGCGGCATCGGGCTCGGCCCGACCCTCGGTGAGTGGGTGCTCGGAGACGATCGCTACGGGCTCACCTTCCTCGTCGCCGGGCTCTTCGCAGCGGCGGCCGCGGTGACCGTGCTCGGTGTGCCGCGCCGGGTCGACCGCACCTCCACGCCGGCCACGAGCGGTCGTCGCCCTCCGCTGTTCCACGTCGCCGCGCTGTGGCCGGGTCTCGTCCTCGCCGCGGGGATCGCCGGCTTCTCGGTGTACTCGGCGTTCCTGCCCGATCACGCCCGGACGGTCGGTCTGTCGGGCGCAGCCGGACTGTTCCTCCTGTACAGCGCCGTCAGCCTCTCGCTGCGCCTCTTCGGCGCGACGTTGCCGGAACGGCTCGGCGAGCGGTTCATGGTGACCGTCGCGCTCTCGGCGCTCGCCGCGTCGCTCGTGCTGATGGCGGCGGTGGCACAGCCGTGGGCGCTGTGGGTGTCGGCGGCCGGGATGGGCGTCGGCATGGCGTTCATGTACCCGTCGCTCATGGCGAACGTCGTGAACCAGGTGCCGGAATCGGAGCGGGCGAGCGCGCTCAGCTCGTTCACGATGTTCTTCGAGATCGGCACGATCGTCGGCGGTCTCGCGCTCGGCGCGCTCGGCGAGGTGTTCACCAAGCGCGTCGCCTTCCTGGGCGGTGCGATGGTGGCGATGCTCGGGCTGGTGGCCGTGTGGCAGATCTTCGGCCCCGTCGAGGTGAACGACGAGCGAGCCGCCGAGAACGCCGCCCTCGCGACCTCGTGATCGCGGCCGACGGTGGTGCTCGGCGCACCAGGCCGGCGGCGAAGGTCGCGCACTACCCTCGGACACATGAGTCCGAGCGACACCCCCGTCGACATCAAGCCACGCTCGCGCGACGTCACCGACGGCATCCAGAAGGCAGCCTCGCGCGCCATGCTCCGCGCCGTCGGGTTGACCGACGACGACTGGGA
>DATHUU010000078.1:0-14533 GCA_035461925.1 Ilumatobacter sp. | reverse complement strand
GCGGGCCGACTTCTTCGAAGAGGAGATCGGCCTCGAGACGACGCTCAAGCGGCCGATCGTCAACACACGCGACGAACCGCACTGCGACCCGCAGAAGTACCGGCGACTTCACGTGATCGTCGGCGACGCGAACCTCAGCGAGGTGGCGACCTACCTGAAGGTCGGTACGACGGCGATCGTGCTGGCGATGATCGAGGACGACCAGTTCGGCGACGAGCTCCTGCTCGGCAACCCGGTACCCGCCATCCGGCAAGTCAGCCACGACCCGACCCTGCGCCAGACGATCATGTTGCGCGACGGACGGCGGGCGACCGCGCTCGAGGTCCAGTGGGGCCTGCTCGAACGGGCACGCAAGTACGAGCAGAGCCACGGTCTGGCAGCGGTGGGGGAGCAGGTCGGTGCCGACGTGCTCGACCGATGGGAGCAGGTGCTCGGAGGGCTCGAGCGAGACCCGGACTCGATGGCGCACTGGGTCGACTGGATCGCGAAGCGCCGTCTCGTCGAGGGGTTGCGCGATCGTCACGGGCTCACCGACGACTCACCGAAGTTGAAGGCGATCGACCTGCAGTACCACGACATGCGACCCGATCGGTGCCTGGCGCTGCGGGTCGGCCTCGACACGCTCGTCGACCCCGCCGATGCGGTGTCGGCGATGACCGAGCCGCCCACGACGACTCGCGCCTACTTCCGTGGCCGCTGCCTCCAGAAGTACCCCGACGAGATCGTGGCAGCCAACTGGGACTCGCTCGTGTTCGACATCGGACGCGACCCGCTGCGCCGTGTCCCGATGATGGAACCGTTGCGCGGCACCGCCGAGCACGTGGCTAGTTTGATCGACGAGAGCGCGACCGCCGCCGAGCTGCTCGAGCGGCTCGGCAGCTGACCCCCCGAACAGGAGGAACCCATGGCAGAGCGCACGCACAAGCAGCGACCGACCACCGGCCGGACCGACGAGGTCGTCGAGGACGCCGCCCCCGCCACCAGCGAGTCCGGCGAGAAGCTCAAGGCCGAGCTCGACGACCTGCTCGACGAGATCGACGAGGTCCTCGAGACCAATGCCGAGGACTTCGTGAAGTCCTACGTGCAGAAGGGCGGGCAGTGACCCGTGTCGATGCCCTTCTTCGCCCCGACTGACGATCCGGGGGCGAGCTTCCCAGCGCTGCTCCGCCGGATGGGCCTCGACGCCGACACGTCGTCGGGCTCGGTCGACGTGCCCCACGCGACCACGTGCGTCGCGCTTCGCTTCACCGACGGTGTCGTGATGGCGGGCGACCGGCGGGCGACCTCGGGCAACCTGATCTCCCACCGCTCGATGGAGAAGGTCGTCCAGGCCGACCGGTACAGCGGGGTGGCCATCGCCGGTGCAGCAGGCCCTGCGATGGAGATGATCCGGCTGTTCCAACTGCAGCTCGAGCACTACGAGAAGGTCGAGGGGGCCCCGCTGAGCCTGGAGGGCAAGGCGAACCAGCTGTCGATGATGGTGCGCGGCAACCTGCCGGCCGCGATGCAGGGCATGGTCGTCGTGCCGATCTTCGCGGGGTACGACCTGCGCCGCGAGGTCGGCCGCTTGTTCGGCTACGACGTGACCGGTGGACGCTACGAGGAGCGCGAATACGTCGCGACCGGGTCGGGCAGCTTGCACGCCGGGACGGTGATCAAGGTCGGCTTCCGCACGGGCATGGGCCGCGACGACGCGATCGACCTCGCGGTGCGGAGCCTCTGGGAGGCCGCCGACGCCGACTCCGCGACCGGAGGTCCGGACGCGCTCCGGGGCATCTATCCGATCGTCGCGACCGTCACCGCCGACGGCTGGCAGGCCGTCGACGACGACGACCTCGCCGAACGCTTCCGCCGCATCGCCGACGACGTCCGAGCCCGATGAGCTTCACGATGCGCCGGGAGGTGATCCGCCGATGAGCATGCCGTTCTACGTCGCACCCGAGCAGGTGATGAAGGACCGCGCCGACTACGCGCGCAAAGGCATCGCCCGGGGGCGCGCCCTCGTCGCCATCCGGTACCTCGAGGGGATCGCGATCGTCGCCGAGAACCCGTCGGAGACGCTCCGCAAGGTGAGCGAGATCTACGACCGGATCGCGTTCGCCGGCGTCGGCAAGTACAACGAGTTCGACCAGCTGCGCGTCGCCGGTATCCGGGCCGCGGACCTGAAGGGGTACCAGTACTCCCGCGACGACGTCGATGCCCGCACCCTCGCCAACCAGTACGCGCAGATCCTGGGCAACGTGTTCACCCACGAGATGAAGCCGATGGAGGTCGAGATCCTCGTCGCCGAGGTCGGGCTCGAGCCATCCGGTGACCAGATGTTCCACATCCTGTACGACGGCACGGTGATGGACCAGCGCGACACAGCGGTGCTCGGTGGCGACGCCGACGCGATCGCGGAGCGTCTGACGGCCGGCTTCAGCGATGGGCTCGATCTCGCCGCGGCGGTTCGCCTCGGCGTGTCCGCGCTGGCCGGGCCGGACCGTGACCTCCCGACCAGCGAGCTCGAGATCGCCCGGCTCGCTCGCGGCAACGGCCGTCGATGCTTCGAGCGCATCCCCGAACCAGCACTCGCCCTGCTCCTGGCATGAGGTCGGCGTGATGTCGGGGCGAGCGATCGATCTGAACGCCGATCTCGGGGAGTCGTACGGCATCTGGACGCTCGGTGACGACGCCGCCATGCTCGATCTCGTCACCAGTGCCAACATCGCGTGCGGCTTCCACGGCGGCGACCCGAGCACGTTGCGCCGCGTGTGCCAGGCCGCGGCCGACCGTGGCGTCGCGATCGGGGCACAGGTGTCGTACCCCGACCTCGCCGGGTTCGGCCGACGCTTCATCGACATCGATCCCGACGAGCTCCGCGACGTCGTCCTGTACCAGCTCGGCGCGCTCGACGGGTTCGCACAGGTGGCCGGGGCGGGCGTCAGGTACATCAAGCCCCACGGTGGGCTGTACCACGCGTGCGCGAGCCACGAGCAGCAGGCAGCGGCGGTGATCGCGGCGGCGCACGAGTTCGATCCATCGATGGCCGTGCTCGGTCCACCCGGGTCGCCGCTGTTGTCCCTCGCCGATGCGATGGGGATGGAGGCCGTCCCCGAAGCGTTCGCCGACCGCGCCTACCTGCCGGACGGACGCCTCGCGCCGCGCACCGAGCCCGACAGTGTGCTGACCGACCCGGCGACCGTCGCCGCCCGGGCGGTCGCGCTGGCCACGGAACGGATCGTGACCGCGGTCGACGGCTCGACGATCACCGTCCACGCCCGATCGATCTGCATCCACGGCGACACGCCCGGCTCCGTCGCCCTGGCGCGGGCGGTTCGCGCCGGTCTGGAGATGGCCGAGGTCGGCCTCCACCCGTTCACCCTCTGACGACGCCATGCGGATCCTGCCGATGGGCGACCACGCCGTGCTGGTGGAGGATCCGCCCGGAGGTCCGGCGGCGTGGAGCCGAGGCGTGCGTGCCCACCGGATCGACGGTGTCGTCGACATCGTCCCCGCCGCTCGGACGGTGCTCGTGCGGTGGGCCGCGGGTGCGTCGGGTGAGTTGATGCTCGATGTGCTGCGGTCCCTGCGACCGATCGGCGACGGCATCGACGTGCAGGAGGTCGTGATCCCGGTCCGGTACGACGGTCCCGATCTGTCTGCCGTCGCCGACGACACCGGCCTCTCGGCGGATCAGGTCGTCGCGCTGCACATCGGCGCGGCGTACGAGGTCGCGTTCTGCGGCTTCGCTCCGGGATTCGGCTACCTCACCGGTCTCCCCCGACCGCTGCAGCTCCCTCGGCGTGCCACGCCGCGCACCGTGGTCCCCGCCGGCTCGGTCGCCATCGCAGCCGGCTACGCGGCGGTCTATCCCGGTGCCTCGCCGGGTGGATGGCACCTGCTCGGGACGACCGACCTCGTCCTGTTCGACCCCGATCGGGATCCACCTGCCCTGCTCACCCCCGGAACCAGGGTGCGGTTCGAGCCGGCATGAGCACCGATCGCGTCCTCGTCGTGGTCGAGCCCGGGATCGCGACCACGGTCCAGGACCACGGGCGGCACGGCCTCGCCCATCTCGGCATCCCGCCGGCCGGCGCGGTCGATCCGTCCCTGGTTGCGCTGTTGAACCGGTTGGTCGGCAATCCGGCCGGCGCCGCCGTGCTCGAGACGGTCGGCAACCTCGTGCTCGAGGCGGGAGCAGACGTCACGGTCTCGACGTCGCGGCACGCGGCACCGATGGCGCTGCGACCCGGGCAGCGGGTGACGGTCGCCGCCGGCGGGGGACGCCAGTGGCACTATCTCGCCGTCCGTGGCGGGATCGTGACCAGGCCGGTGCTCGGCTCGCGCTCCCACGACACCTTGTCGGGTCTCGGGGCCACGTCCGTCCTGGCCGGGGTCGGACTGCCGATCGGCGCGGAGCCGGACGACCCGATCGCCGACATCGCCCCGATCGCCCCGGTCGACGACGTCGCACGGATCGGTCCTGGGCCGCGGGCGGACTGGTTCGAGGGCGAGCCGCTGCGGGCGCTCACCGCCTCACCGCTCACGGTCGTCGCGTCCAGCCGGGTCGGCGTGCGTCTCCGCGCGCACGGCCTCGTCCGTGTCCGGACCGACGAGCTGCCGAGCGAGGGGCTGGTCCGCGGGGCGATCCAGGTGCCACCCGACGGCGACCCGATCATGATGTTGGCCGATCATCCGACGACGGGCGGGTACCCGGTCGTCGCCGTGGTCCACCCCGACGACGTCGCGACCGTCGCGCAGCACCCCGAGGGGACAGCGGTTCGCCTGAAGCTGTAGCGTCCGCACCAACACGACGACCCACTGGGGGGTGGATCACATGTCCGACCGTCTTCGCTTCGGCATCTTCATGGCGCCGTTCCATCGTGCGGGTGAGAACCCGACGCTCGCGATCGAGCGCGACCTCGAGCTGGTGCAGCACCTCGATCGACTCGGCTGGGACGAGGCGTGGATCGGCGAACACCACTCGGCCGGCACCGAGATCATCGCATCGCCCGAGATCTTCATCGCCGCGGCGGCGGAGCGCACGAAGCACATCCGGCTCGGCACCGGCGTGATCTCGGTGGCGTACCACAACCCGTACATGATCGCCGAGCGAGCGGTGCAGCTCGACCACATGACCCGCGGTCGGTTCATGCTCGGCCTCGGCCCCGGCTCGCTCCCGACCGACGCGATCATGCTCGGACTCGACCCCACCGAGACGCGACCGTTGCTCGAGGAAGGCCTCGACGTCATCATGCAGCTGCTCACGAGCGACGAGCCCGTGACCAGCCAGACCAAGACGTGGAACCTCGTCGACGCCCGGCTGCACCTGCGGCCCTACTCGAACCCGCTGTTCGACGTCGCGGTGCCGGCGGTCGCCTCGCCCACCGGCCCACGTCTCGCCGGCAAGCACGGCATCGGGTTGCTCTCGATCGGGGCGACGCAGTCCGAGGGGTTCGACGTGCTCGGGTTGCACTGGGACGTGATGGAGGAGCGCGCCGCGACGTACGGGACGGTCGCCGACCGCTCGAAGTGGCGTCTCGTCGGGCTGATGCACATCGCCGAGACCCGCGAGCAGGCCTATCGGGACGTCGAGTACGGCATCCTCAACTGGTTCGACTACTTCCAGCACACGGCGGCGTTCCCACAGATGGACGTCGGCAGCTCGAGCGCGGTGCGTGAGGCGATCGACTTCGTCAACGAGTCCGGTCTCGGGTCGATCGGGACCCCGGACGATGCGGTCGAGCAGATCGAGCGGCTCCGGAAGCAGTCGGGTGGGTTCGGGTGCTACATGACGCTCTGTCACGAGTGGGCGAACCCGGAGGCGACACGTCGCAGCTACGAGCTGATCGCGCAGAACGTGTTCCCGCAGTTCCAGGGACAGGCGGCGACCACGCTGGCGGCGAAGGAGCGGGCGCGCGCCGGGCGCGAGCGCCTCGCCGAGCGGAACATGCAGGCGGTGACCGACATGGTCGAGAAGCACGCCGCCGAGCTGGCCGCCAAGGACGGCTGACACGACCCGTGGATCCGGTGTTACGGTTCGCGCATGGAGCGCCGGATCTTCGGGCTGGAGAGCGAGTACGGGGTCACGTGCACCCTGCGCGGCCAGCGGCGGCTCAGCCCCGACGAGGTCGCGCGCTACCTGTTCCGCAAGGTGGTCTCGTGGGGCCGGTCGTCGAACGTGTTCCTCCAGAACGGTGCGCGGCTGTACCTCGACGTCGGATCGCATCCCGAGTATGCGACGCCCGAATGTGATTCGCTCTACGACCTCGTCGTGCACGACAAGGCGGGGGAGCGGATCCTGGAGTCCCTGGTCGAGTCCGCCGAGCAGCGTCTCGCCGAGGAGTCGATCCGCGGCACGATCTACCTGTTCAAGAACAACACCGACTCGGCCGGCAACAGCTACGGCTGTCACGAGAACTACCTGACCCATCGAGCCGACGACGTCGCCCACTACGCCGAGGTGTTGATCCCGTTCTTCGTCAGCCGCCAGATCTACGCCGGCGCCGGCAAGGTCCTCCAGACGGCGCGTGGCGCAACGTTCTCGATCGCGCAGCGTGCGGAGCACATCTGGGAGGGCGTCAGCTCGGCGACGACCCGGAGCCGGCCGATCATCAACACCCGCGACGAGCCGCACGCCGACGCCGAGCAGTACCGCCGGCTGCACGTGATCGTGGGTGACTCGAACATGAGCGAGTACACGACGTTCCTGAAGGTCGGTGCCGCGGCATGCATGTTGCGGATGCTCGAGGATCAGAACGTCGTGCTGCGCGACATGACGCTCGAGAACCCGATCCGCGCGATTCGCGAGATCAGCCACGACATCACCTGCCGCCGCACGGTGCGACTGGCGAACGGGCGTGACGTGAGCGCGATCGACATCCAGCGCGAGTACCTCGACCGGGCGCTCCGGTATGCCGACAGCCAGGGGTTCCCCCCGTTCGAGCAGCGTGCCCTCGAGATGTGGGAGCACTGCATGACCCAGCTCGAGAACGACCCGCTCAAGCTCGACCGCGAGGTCGACTGGGTCATCAAGTACAAGCTGATCGAGGCGTACCGCGAGCGGCACGACCTCACCCTCGGCCACCCACGAGTGCAGCTGCTCGACCTCCAGTACCACGACGTGTCCCGCGAGCGGAGCCCGTTCTACAAGATGCAGGACCGTGGGCTCGTCGAGCGGGTGTGCGTCGACGACGACATCGTCCAGGCCATCGACCAGCCGCCGCAGACGACGCGGGCGCGCCTGCGCGGTGAGTTCGTCCGACGGGCCAAGGAGCGGCGCCGCGACTACACCGTCGACTGGGTGCACCTGAAGCTCAACGACCAGGCCCAGCGAACGGTGCTGTGCAAGGATCCCTTCAAGAGTCGCGATGAGCGGGTCGAGAAGCTGATCGAGTCGCTCTGACCGCAGAGCAGCCGATCTGTCCGATACCGTGACTCGCTCGTGACCGAGATCTTGACCCCCCACTCCGATGATCAGTCCCCGGCCGGGCCCGATCGCGTCGGGGTGTCACCGGTCGAGCGTGGCGGTCTGCCCCCGGCCGCGCGAGCGTTCTTCGACTGGATCGTGGTGGTCGGGATCGCGCTCCTCGTGGCGATCCTGGTGCGGACGTTCCTGCTCGCCCACTTCGTGGTCGACGGCGAGTCGATGGAGTCGACACTCGACCCGGGAGACCGGGTGTTCGTCAACAAGATGTCGTACCGGCTCCACGACCCCAACCGCGGCGATGTCGTCGTGTTGCACGAGATCACGGGTGCGAGTGAGCGAGACCTGATCAAGCGGGTGATCGCCTTGCCGGGTGAGGAGATCGAGATGACGAGCTGCATCGTCAGGATCGACGGCCAGACCCTCCAGGAGCCGTACCTCGATCCGACGATCGTCACGCCCGGCAGGTGTGGGAGCGATGTCCCGCCGACGGTCGTTCCCGACGAGCACGTCTACGTGATGGGCGACAACCGGCCCGGCTCCCACGACAGCCGTGCGCTCGGGCCGGTCCCGTTCGACGACCTGGTCGGCCGGGCGTTCGTCGTGTTCTGGCCCCGCGGCAACTGGCAATGGCTGTGATGTTCGGGCTTCGCCTCCCGAGCTCGCCGTCTCCGCTGCGCTTCGACGCTCGCCCGACCTCCAGCCGGTGAGGAACGATCGGCGTTCGGGCTTCGCCTCGATCTCTAGGGCGTGCCGATCTCGGCCCTGAACGCCTCGTACATCCGATCGACGTGGTCGCTGTACACGGCGTCGACCCCCATGCGGTAGGCCGGCCGCAGGTGGTGGTCGAACTGGAGGTCCCACGCGAACGCGGTCCGCCCGAACCGGTGGAACAACGCGACGAGGCCGCCGTTCCAGTCGAGGTTGCGGAGGTTGATGCCGTCGATCCCGAGATCGGCCAGACGTGCCGCCCGCCGTTCGGGACCTTCGGTGATCTTGGCGAGGCGGGTCGAGTCGACGAGCCGGACACGGTCGTCGACGCCTCGGAGCGCCGCGAGTGGCTCCACCTCGTGGTGGCACAGCCACGTCCGTGGGAGGAGGTCGGGGGCCTCGCGGCGGAGGATGTCCAGCACCGCCTCGCCGGTCCCCGGTGCCTTGAGGTCGAGCGAGAGGTGGAGATCGGTGCCACACGCCGCGATCAGCTCCGACAGCGTCGGGATGTGGTCGGGGAGCTCGTCGCGGTGGAGTCGGGCGATCGGTACCTTGCGGAGCCGTCCTCGCTTCACCTCGCCGTCGTGGTCGAGGACCACCTGGTCGTCCGCAGTGAGCCACACGTCGCTCTCCAGACCCGTGGCACCCAGCTTCAGGGCCAGCTCGAACGCCTCGATCGTGTTCTCGGGCGCGTGGGCCCGGGCGCCGCGGTGCGCGAACATGATCGGCGGGTCGAGCAGGGAGGGGAGTCGCTGTTGCACGCGCCTCCATCCTGCCAGACGATCGGGCGGCTCCAGCGGGGCGACGAGACGGGGGATCCCAGCGCGACGAGAGGCACCCGTAGACTCGCCGACGTGTTCAACTTCCAGGGCAGCGAGCTGATCATCATCCTGCTCCTCGCCCTCGTCGTGCTCGGTCCCGAGAAGTTGCCCGAGGCGATGCGACGCCTCGGACGCTTCTACGCCGATCTCAAGAAGATGTCGACCGGGTTCCAGGAGGAGTTCCGGGCTGCCGTCGACGAGCCGACGCGCGAGCTCCGCGACACCGCCAACACCCTGCGTGACTCGCTCGACTTCCGGAAGCTGCAGGACGGCGAGCGCACCGAGAAGCCGAAGTCGGCCGACATGACACCGGCCGACACGACACCTGACACGACACCCGACACGACACCCGACCTGGCACCGGCCGACCCGGGCGCCGTCCCGACCGACGAGGTCCCGTTCCACCCCGACGACCCCCACCACGACCCCGAGCCACGACCGCAGGTCGCGGTCGACGACGAGCACGGACTCCGGGAGGCGCGATCCGCCCCCGAGGACGGTGCGGCATGACCGAGACCGAGGAGGCCGCCGCCGACGGCGGCCAGATGACGCTGTTCGAGCACCTCGCCGAGCTCCGGATGCGGATCATCCGGGCCGGGCTGGCGGTGATGCTCGGCGTCGTCGTCGTGGTCGCCTTCTACAACCAGGTGCTGCGCTGGCTCACCGAGCCCTACAAGGCGCTGTGCGAGCGCAAGCCGGAGGGCTACTGCGGCGACTCGTACGATCCCGACACCGGACAGCTCCGGTTGTTCTTCCTCGACCCGATCGAGGGGCTCGCGACGCGCTTCCGGGTCGCGTTCTACGGCGGGCTGGTCCTCGCCCTCCCGGTGGTGCTCTGGCAGCTCTGGAAGTTCGTGGTGCCGGCGCTCCACAAGCACGAGAAGAAGTACGCGCTCGGGTTCGTCGTCTCGTCGGTCGTGCTCTTCGCGCTCGGTGGTGCGATCGCGTTCTCGACACTCGAGCGCGCGCTGGAGTTCCTGATCTCCTGGGCGGGTGACGACACGGCCCCGGTCTTCCAGGTCGAGCGGTACATCCGCCTCGTCACCTTGATGATCGTCGCGTTCGGCGTCGGGTTCACGATCCCGGTCCTGCTCGTGTTCCTCCAGCTGCTCGGGGCGATCCAGCCGCGCACCTTGCTCGGTGGCTGGCGCTATGCGATCGTCGGGACGTTCGTCGTCGCCGCGGCGATCACCCCGTCGGGCGATCCGATCTCGCTGCTCGCCCTCTCGGTGCCGATGATCGTGCTCTACTTCGGTGCGATCTTGATCGGATGGCTCGACCAGCGTCGGAAGCGGCGTCGTGCCGAGACCTGATCGGGCGCAGCTGCTCGGCAGGTACCCGTTCGAGCTCGATCGGTTCCAGCTCGACGCGCTCGACGCCCTCGACGACGGCTCGCACGTGGTGGTCGCCGCACCGACCGGCAGCGGCAAGACGGTCGTCGCCGAGTACGGCGTCGAGGTCGCGCTCCGGACGGGACGCCGTGCGTTCTACACGGCACCCATCAAGGCGCTCTCGAACCAGAAGTACCGGGATCTCGTGGATGTCCACGGCGAGGACCGTGTCGGGCTCCTGACCGGCGACAACTCGATCAACGGCGACGCGCCGGTCGTGGTGATGACCACCGAGGTGCTCCGCAACATGATCTACGCCGGTCGCGCCCTCGACGACCTCGCGCTCGTCGTGCTCGACGAGGTGCACTTCCTGCAGGACGCGTACCGGGGGCCGGTCTGGGAGGAGGTGATCATCCACCTGCCGCAGCACGTGCAGCTGGTCTGCCTCTCCGCAACGGTGAGCAACGCCCGCGAGCTCGCCTCGTGGATCGAGACGGTGCGGGGGCCTACCGCGTCGGTCCTCGAGGAGCGTCGGCCGGTCCGGCTCGATCAGTGGTACCTGGTCGCGGACCGGACCAACGACCGGCTCCAGCTCTTGACGACCATCGTCGACGGACGGCCGAACCCCGACGCACTCCGCCTCGACGCCACCGCGGTCCGTCGCAGCGCCGGGCGACGCCACGACCGGGGCCTGCGCGGGAGCGGCAAGCGACAGCTCGCCACGCCAGGCCGGATCGAGGTCGTCGACGAGCTCGCCGAGCGCGAGCTGCTCCCCGCGATCTACTTCATCTTCAGCCGCGCCCAATGCGACGAGGCGGCCCGCCACTGCGTCGCGGCCGGGATGCGCCTGATCGACGAGGACGAACGGGCGCGGGTACGAGAGATCGCGCACCGGCGACTCGACGGGCTCTCCGATGCCGACCTCGACATCCTCGGGTACGAGCAGTTCATGTTGCAGCTCGACAGCGGCGTCGCCGCCCATCATGCCGGGATGGTGCCACCGTTCAAGGAGGTCGTCGAGCAGGCGTTCCAGGAGGGCTTGGTGAAGGTCGTCTTCGCCACCGAGACGCTCGCCGTCGGCGTCAACATGCCCGCTCGCACCGTCGTGATCGAGAAGCTCACCAAGTTCACGGGCGATCATCACGAGACGCTCTCCCCGGGGCAGTTCACCCAGCTGACCGGCCGCGCAGGTCGTCGTGGCATCGACGAGCTCGGCAACGCGATCGTGTTGTGGAGCCCGTTCGTCCGGTTCGAGCAGGTCGCCGAGCTCGCCCTCAGCCGGAGCTTCCACCTGCGGTCGGCGTTCCGTCCCACGTACAACATGGCCGCCAACCTGGTGCAGACCTACGAGGCGGAGCGCGCGCGACAACTGCTCACGCTGTCGTTCGCGCAGTTCCAGGCCGACCGCGACGTCGTCCGGATCGAACGTCGGCTGCAGCGTCAGCGCGAACGTCTCGTCGATCTCCGGGCCGAGGCCGAGAGTCCCTTCGGCGACATCGACGAGTACCGGCGAGCCGCCGACGCGGGCCGTGGCGCTGCGGTGCGCGACGACCCGATGTCGCTCGCGATCCTGGCGCTTCGACCGGGTGATGTGATCCACGTCTCCAAGGGCAAGCACCACGGACCGGTCGCGGTCGTCGCCACGGCACATCGCAAGGGCGGGATGAAGGTCACCGCGATCACCCCGGGCGGTCACCAGCTCGGGTTGATGGCCGACGACTTCACCGCGCCGCCCCGAGCGATCGGATCGGTCGTGCTGCCCGGCACCTACTCGCCGAACCGGCGCGACTACCGGGTGGAGGTCGGCAAGCGGGTGCGCTCCGCGGCGTTGCGACCCCGCCACCGTGACCCCGACGGCCGCCCGCGTCCCGGTACCGGCCTGCACCCGGTCGAAGCCGATCCCGACCTCCGGGTGCGCTTGCGCGCCGCCGGGCAGGCCGACCGGGTCGAGCGCGAGATCCGGGAGCTGGAGCACCGGGTCGACCACCGCAACGCGACGCTCGCCCGTGAGTTCGACGCCGTCCTCGACGTGCTCGCCGAGCGGGGCTACGTCGACGTCGCGGTGTGGCGCCTGACCGAGCGCGGCGTGATGCTGGCGCGCGTCTTCCACGAGTGCGACCTGCTGGTCACCGAGGTGATCCGCCTCGGGCTCCTCGACGGTGTCGACGCGGCGACGCTCGCCGGTCTGGTGTCGACCTTCGTGTACGAGCACCGAACGCCCGACGAGCCGCCCGCGCCGTGGTTCCCGACCGCCGATGCCCGCCGACGATGGGAGTCGATCGAGCAGGTGAGCCGCGAGCTCGAGTACCTCGAGCATCGTCACGGCCTGACGCAGCACCGTCCTCCGGATCCGACGTTCGTCGCCGTCGCGTACGCGTGGGTGTCGGGGGAGGGGTTCGCCGAACTGGTCGGGGAGGAGGCGCTCACCGGCGGTGACTTCGTGCGGACCGTCAAGCAGCTCGTCGACCTCCTCGGTCAGATCGCACAGGTGGCACCCGACCCAGCCACCCGGGCCGCGGCTCGCGAGGCGGTCGATCGGGCGTTCCGCGGCGTGATCGCCGATGCGTCGGCCATCGACGCGTCATGACGATTCGCAAGGGGGAACCCTGGGGGAGCGAGGTCGAGCGTCCCGCCGGGCTGCGCGTGGCCCACGGTGACGCGCAGCTCGCTTCGTGGATCGCGACCGATCCCTCCGCGGACTACGCCGTCGATGGTGGCGACCTGCACCGCACGGTCGGGGCACCGAGCACGCCACGCGACGTGCGCCCGGCGATGCAACGGTTGCCGATCGACGTGCTCGACGTCGTCACCGACCGGAGCCGGCACGTCGCCGTCGCGCACGTCGTCATCCGACGTCGGGGATGGTGGTCGTGGTGGAGGGGTCGCATCGTCGTCGTGTGCAACGTCGATCACATCGGGAGCTGGAACGTGGCGCCGCGAGCACATCCGAACGACGGGCGGTTCGACGTCGTCGACGTCGCACCCGAGATGCGCCTCAGGGACCGGTGGGAGGCCCGCCGTCGCCTCCCGACCGGTACGCACGTACCGCACCCCGCCATCTCGGTGCGGACCGCGACCGAATGGAGCTGGACCGATCCGAACGGGGCACACGTGTGGGTCGACGGCGTCGACGTCGGCACGCGCACCACCGTCGAGGTGCGCATCGCACCCGACGCCGCCGCGCTCCTGATCTGACGGAGCGGGTCCCTCGGTCGCGACGCTCCGGCTCCTACGATGTCCGGCCGTGACCGTCTACGTCCCCGAGGAGTTCGCCCAAGACGAAGCCGACGTGCTCCGGCGGTACTTCACCAACCTGGACGGTCCGGTGTTCGCCCTGGTCAACCTGCCCGAGGTCGTGAAAGGTGCGTTGTTCGCCAGGTACAGCCGGAGCCCGAAGAGCCTGCGGCGCCTGTTCCTCGACGAGTTCGTCAACGATCTCGACATCGAAGGCGACGAGTCGATCGACGCGACGATGGGGCTCGAGCGCGCCGAGCAGCTGTACGAGAAGGTCTTCTTCGAGTACGGCGACGACTCGGTCGCCCAACTCGGTGGTGTGCACCTCGCGTGCGAACAGGCGAGCAACATCCTCACCAAGGTGCTCGAGTGGGGCCGCCTGATGAGCTACCTCGAGCAGAGCACCCGGTACATCGGGTACGACGCCCGCCTCGGCGGCCGGTACCGCTTCTACCGCGATCCCGACGTGCTCGCCAGCCCGCTGGGGACGCGGTACGTCGGCGACATGGACCGGATCTTCGACGCCTACTCGTCCGCCGTGAACGCGGTGACGAACCACGTGCGCGACACGATCGCGCAGGATCCCGACGACAGCGACTTCGTGTACCGCCAGGCGACGAGGGCGAAGGCGCTCGACGCCGTCCGGGGCATGCTCCCGGCGGCGTCGCTCTCGAACGTGGGCATCTACGGGTCGGGGCAGGGCTTCGAGCAGCTGCTGCTTCGGATGCGCGCGCATCCGCTCCCCGAAGCACGTCGGTACGCCGACCTGATGCTGCACGAGCTGCGCAAGGTGATCCCCAGCTTCCTGCGTCGCGTCGACCTGGCCGATCGGGGCGGCGACTGGTCGGCCTACCTGGGCGAGACCCGCGCCGCCACCGAGTCGGTCGTGCACGAGCTGTTCGGCGAGGTGCCGGCGGAGCCGGCCGACGAGGTGCGATTGGTCGACTTCGATCCCGACGCCGAGGTCAAGCTCCTCGCGGCGATCTGCTACGCCCACTCGCACCTGCCCGAGACCGAGCTCCTCGACC